>JAFQAU010000184.1 GCA_017399885.1 Lachnospiraceae bacterium | reverse complement strand
TTTTTTTTAGCACTTGTCAAATTGCACAATTTAAGGCTACGATTTGTAGACGGTGTCCGTGTCAGCCAAGCACCACAGACACGTCGATTTCGCCCATTTTGCTCCGTCGCCTATTAGCAAATGTTTCCGCAAACTCGCTATGCTCAAACAGTGCTCCAACATTTGCGCTTACTCACAAAATTGGGCAAAAATCTCCTATCGTCTGCTTGTGTTTGTCTGGCACGGACACCATCTGCAAATTGTTATCTTATTGTTATGCAATTTGACAAGTGCAATTTAGGTTATATGCTTTTGACACCCTAACCTTTATAGTAAAGTTAGTCCTATAAAGAGAAACGATCCATGTGGATGTACGCAAATGTCTGACATAAAAGGAAAGAAAGGAAAGAAGAAAAAGATGGAGATTTTGAAGGTAGAGCATTTGGTCAAAAAGTATGGACAGGGAGAAAATGAAGTCGTTGCAGTAAATGACATGTCCTTTTCAGTGGAACAGGGAGAATTTGTGGCAATTGTAGGAAGTTCAGGGAGTGGAAAGTCTACTTTGCTACATCTTCTTGGAGGAGTAGACAGACCGGATAGTGGAAAAGTTTATATTAAAGGAGAAGATATCTATAAGCTGAATACAGAGAAGCTTGCCATTTTCCGTAGAAGAAATATAGGATTAGTATATCAGTTTTACAATTTAATTCCTACTTTGGATGTGGAAGAAAATATCACATTGCCGTGTGAATTAGATGGAAAAAAAGTGGAACGGGAACGATTGGATAAGTTACTGAATGAACTTGGTATGGAAAAACGTACCAAGCATCTTCCAAATCAGCTATCTGGTGGGCAACAGCAAAGAGTAAGTATTGGACGTGCATTGATTACCAATCCTGCCATTGTTCTTGCAGATGAGCCTACTGGAAATCTTGATACTAAGGCCAGTGAGGAAATCTTGGAATTGCTTAAGATGTCTCATCAGACCTATAAGCAGACAATAATTATGATTACGCACAACATGGAAATTGCGAAATGTGCAGACCGTATTTTACATATTGAAGACGGAAAATTAGTTGAGTTAGATTAATATTCAGCCAATGTACTTAGTTATGTTAATTTATAATGTACGAACAGTAAGACAGAGATTGTACTTATAATGAATAAGGAAAGGAAAGCGTAAAAAATGAAAGTATTAGGAAAATTGACAGTAAAACATTTAAAACTCAACAAAAAGCGCACGATTGTAACGATTATTGGCGTTATGCTTGCTACAGCACTGATGACTGCGGTAGTTACGATGACCGTATCTTTTCAGAAAAGTCTGGTTGCCTATGAAAAAAAAGAGTCTGGTGATTATCATTATGCATTTTTGGAACAGGATGAGAAAATGTTGGAAAAAATCAAAGGAAATCCAAACATAGAATCTTACTATGAGATAATCGGAATGGGATATGCCAATTTGGAGGGATGTAAAAACGAGGATAAACCTTATGTGTTTTTGGAGGCGATGGACGATTATGGGTTAGAGCGGTCTTCGATTCAATTAGAGGAAGGACGTATGCCAGAGAACGCTTCAGAATTAATTATTAGTAAGACTATTTTTACAGATGGAGGCGTGGAATGGAATGTAGGGGATACCGTAACTTTGTCTGTGGGGAATCGTTTATATCAGGGAAAAGATGATGAGTATGGAAGAAAAAAGGGAGAATTATTAAACCAACTTGTAGGTTACACAGAAAATGAAACGATAGAACCGGTATTTGAAAAGACATACACCATTGTAGGAATTACAAAAAGGCTTTCTTATGAGGAAGAGGACTATATTGCTCCCGGTTATACTGTAATCACACATATGGAAGAAGATAAGAAAGCTGATTTAGAAAATATATATCTAGGAACCAGTATTTATACCAGATTTACCAAAGCGGGCATCAAGAATCAGTTTCATGTATTAGCAGACATTGTAGGTGTTAGTTATGAATTGGTAGATAGTGCTTTAAAAGGGGATATTTCAGTTACAGCTCTTTTGGGATTGGCAACGAATCCGGAGGAGGTAGAAAGATTACAGAAAATGGCATTGACTATGAGACAAAATACCTACCTAATCGGTTATGAATATATGATTGGTACAGATAATATGTATAAGAGTATGCAAAACATTGTTGGTGTTGTGTTGGCTATTATCTTAGTGACTTCTGCTTTTTGTATTAGTAACAGTTTTGGAATTTCCATTACAGAAAAAACAAAACAATATGGTATGCTTGCATCCACTGGAGCTACACCAAAACAAATCCGAAGAAATGTATATTACGAAGCAGCCATTTTGGGAGGAATTGGTATTCCATGTGGTGTAATCCTAGGACTTTTGGCATGTAGGATTTTAGTACAGATACTTACGATTTTACTTAGTGAAATCATAGATATTACAATTCTTTTTGCCACCTCATGGCAGGCTATTGCAATTGCAGTGTTGTTTTCTATTGTTATGATTTTCTTATCAGCCATAAAACCGGCAATTCGAGCATCCAGAACAGCTCCTATTGTTGCATTAAGAGCAAACAAAGATATTAAATTAACTGCGAAAAAGATTCGTACACCAAAATGGGTTGCCGCTTTGTTTGGGGTTAGTGGGAAAATTGCATACAAAAACCGAAAAAGAAATAAGAAAAAATATAGAGTAGTTGTTATTTCTATTACCATAAGTATTGTTGTTTTTCTTACCATGTTCTCTTTTACCCAAATGTTGGGTGATGTGATGACTATGGAATATGAAGATCCGGGATATAGTATTTCACTATCTCTTGTTGAGGATATAACAGAAGAGGATAGGAAAAATTTTGCAGAAATAGGAGATCGGGAAGACGTAAAAGCGTTGTCTATTTCCCGGGAAGCGTGGCTGGGAGTTGATGGAGAACAACTTTCCTATTCAAAAAGAGCAAAAGAAATATTGTATAAAGACTATAAATTGTCCGGATATACAGAAAAAGAAATAGAAGAATTTTTAAGTGAAACAAACTTAGAGGTAATTGTATTGTCGGATGAGACATTTTTGGACTATACAGAATCTATAGGGGTACAAGCTGTGCATGAGGACGAGGCAGTTCTTGTAAATGATAATAAAACATATGAAAAAGATAAAACCATTTTATATGAGATTTATGACTGTAAGCCTGGAACTTCGTTAGAAGGGTACTATTATCCTTATGAGGAAGAAGAAACTGAGGAGGAATTGGAAGAAAAAAGTTATGCATCCATTACCATTCTTGCTGTTACGGATATTCGTCCAATTGGATATGGTGACTCCTATTATGATGGGGGGATGCTAGTAGTCAGTAGTTCATGGTTGGAACAATATCCGGATTTAGAGGTATATGGACCGGATGTTTATATTGACTGTGAGGATGCAGATGCTTTGCAGAAAGACTTATCTACGAAATATGGTTATGAGCATATTTTTAATATAGAGGAAGAAAGAAGATCAGAGCAGAGCATGTTATGGATTATCAATATCTTTTTGTATGGATTTATTTGTGTTATCATCTTAATAAGTGTTACAAACATTTTTAATACAGTAACCACCAGTATGGAAGTACGCAGACAGGAATTCGCAGCATTGCAGTCTGTGGGAATGACACCAAAACAATTTCGTTATATGGTTCGTATGGAGAGTTTCTTCTATGGGGTAAAAGCACT
>JAFQAU010000183.1 GCA_017399885.1 Lachnospiraceae bacterium | reverse complement strand
GTAAAGGGTGCTGTCAACCATCCTGTGATGTAACGCCACTTTAGGTAGCAATACCTATTGGGGTTAAAGGTCGGAGGAGTAATCCGTTACTACGACTGGGCAGTTACAAGCCCACTACCTTTAGGTGGTGGGTAGTTGACATGAATGGAATAATATAGAACAATATATCTAATCATTTGGGAAAGAGCAAGCACTTTGCAGATTACCATGTATTAATACAGTATAATTTACTATTCGTAAATCTATCTGGCTTGAATATATGACATTTTAGCTGAATGATTACCAATATATGTTACGTTGATGTTAGAAATCTTTACAAAATAGTTAAGATATGTTAATCTAAATATGTACATAATTTATTACTAGGAGGAATTTGGAATGAAAGAATGGAATAGTCCGGAATTAGTAGCTTTGGATATGGCTTGTACTGAATATGGTGCAAAGTATGCACAGTCTTATGATGATGTAAGAGTAGACCAGAACGGACAGTATTGGTTCAGCTATAGCTCAGGTGAAACAGTGCCAACTCCAACAGGTAAAGTAGAGGTAATTGACTAATTTTTTATTAGTTGATATTAGGAATTTAGTAATGCTTTTATAAGTTGGTTTGCGGAATTGGGCAAGTTCTGTATTTTATTTTGCCAAATTCTTTTCTTGATTTATAGGAAGGTTTATCGTAATGTTCGTTCTATAAAAACACGACCCGAGGATGGGTACACTTATATGAACTGTTACCTGAATAAAAAAACTAAATTAATATCTTGACAATACGATAGGATTAGTGATATAATTATTGTTGTCATTTAATGCATGGGATCATAGCTCAGCTGGGAGAGCATCTGCCTTACAAGCAGAGGGTCATAGGTTCGAGTCCTATTGGTCCCATTTTATGGCGGGATAGCTCAGTTGGCTAGAGCACACGGTTCATACCCGTGGTGTCGCTGGTTCAAATCCGGTTCCCGCTATTTTTAAAGTGCCTGTTTTTGGCACTTTTTTTCTTTTTGGGAAACTTTTTCTATTGCTGAATTTTATGAAAGCGAAAGGATTTTTATAGGAGGTAATTATGAGAATTGGAATGGGATATGATGTACACAAATTAGAAGAAGGTCGTAAAATGATTATAGGTGGGGTGGAAATTCCTTATGAAAAGGGATTATTAGGGCATTCAGATGCAGATGTATTAATCCATGCGATTATGGATGCGTTGCTTGGTGCAGCAGCATTAGGTGATATAGGGAAACACTTTCCGGATACAGAGGAGAAGTATAAGGGGATTTCTAGTTTAAAGCTGTTAGAACATGTGGGAGAGTTATTAGAGGAGCATTTGTATGTAATCGGGAATATAGATGCCACAATAATAGCACAGAAACCAAAAATGAGACCGCATATTGACCAAATGAGAGAAAATATTGCAAAGGTATTAGGGATAGAAGTGGATAGAGTGAATATAAAAGCAACCACAGAAGAAGGATTAGGGTTCACAGGAAATGAACAGGGGATTTCTTCCCAGGCAATCTGTTTGCTGGAAGAAATGAGAGAGTATAGTATTGTAGTAAATGGAGGTTCCTGTGAAGGCTGTAAAGGGTGTAGGAAAGCCTAAGGAGAAATAAAAAAGTCATTGGTTATGGTAACAGTTCAGTCATGAGGCTGAACTGTTACCATTTGTGCATAGATTGTTTAGGAAGATGCACTTTGTGTGCAATTCTGCACGCAAAATGGATCAAGTCCCTCATGAATGTGTGATTTAGGGAGTTGATCCATTTTGTTTCTTATTTTAAGTGTGATAATATATATTCTTCAAATTCTCCAATAGGCATAGGATTATGATATAAGAATCCCTGTACAACATCGCAACCCAATTCTTTTAATGTTTTTGCCTGTAATTGTGTTTCTACACCTTCTGAACAGACAAGCAATTGTAGTTCTTTTGCCATTTCAATTACTTTCTTGAAAATAATACGTTCCTTTTGATTTTGAAGTCTTCCGTGGAAAAATGCGGTATCTAATTTAACTCCATAAAGTGGAAGATCTTTTAAACTATTAATTGCTGAATAAGTTTTTCCAAAATCATCTAAAGAAATTTTGAATCCTAAGTCTGTTAATTCTTCTACTAAAAGTGTAGTAGCTTCAGGAGATTTTACAAATACATGCTCGGCAATTTCCAATTCCAAATATTCAATAGGTACAGAATATTGTGCCATAAGCTCTACAATTCTCTCTACAAAATTAGATGTTTTTAAGTGAGAACCTGATATATTAAAGCAAACAGGGAAAAGAGGTTTGTTTTGCTCCATCCATCTTTTTAATACGCGCAAAGTTTGCTCAATTATATAAAAATCAAGTTCTACAATAAATCCATTTCTTTCTAATATTGGGAAGAAATCATCAGGTAATAAAAGACTACCATCATGTTTTTTCCATCGTGTTAATACTTCTATAGAAACTAATTTTTCTGTATGCAAAGAATATTTTGGTTGAAAATAAGGGGTAATTTCACCATTTTCCAACGCTGATTCAATAGAGGACTCAATTTCTAAATGTTTTTTTGCTTCTTTCTCAAGCTTCGTATTGTAGACTGCATAATGACTGACTTCGGTTACCCCTTTTGTGGATTTTCTTGCATAATTTGCATGGTCAATCATGGAAGCTATATCGAAATTTTTGGAAGTTGATAAACAAGCTCCACAGGTAAAATTAAAACGGAAATAGTCTTCTATTTGTGTATTCTTTGCTTGAAAGCGTTCTTTTAAAGCGTTAAAACGAGTAGCTAGCTCCTGTGGGTTGTCGAAGAAAACCAAACAAGCAAATTCATCATTTTCTATATGACAACAAATTTCATCCGGTTGTTTTTCTTCTTCTAATACTCTGGCAAAATATTTTAATATTTTATTTCCAACAGTAAATCCGTAATTTGCATTAAATATTTTAAATGAGTTAATATCAAGGTATATAATTGCGGCGTGTTTATTGTCTATTTTTTCAGAAATCAAACGTTCTCCCTCTATAATAAATGCAGGAAGAGAATACAAGCCTGTTAAAGAGTCGTAATAATTTCTTTTAGACTGTACATCTTTTGAAGATGCTACTGTAAGTGTATTCTTTAAACTACCGTATACTTCGTAACCATTTCCACCCTTTGATTTTATGGAACGCAAAGCAACATTTGCTCGTAATAACATGATTTCAAATGTAAAATTGGTATCCTTTGTTGTAAAATATCCAATACTACAAGATACATGCAGGTCAGGTTTTTCAGGTATTTGGATGCTATTGATAGAATTACATAATGCTTGAAGTTTTTCTTCTATTTCTTTCTTTGATTCAATAGAAGGTAAGAAAACAACAAATTGATCTGTATCTATGCGTCCTACCAATTCACCAGGAAATGCTTCGTTTATTATTAATGCTGTTTGGGATAATATGGTATCACAAATTAAGCGTCCATAATGTTCCGTTAATATCTTAAAATGATCTAAGTCCAATAACACAAGGGCAGATTCCTGACCTGGTTCTTTTGCAGAAAGTAAAGAATCTGTTTTACTGGCTAAGGCTGAAGTATTAAATAATTGTGTCAGATTATCCCGATTTGCCTCTTCTTGCAGTTTCAGATATTGTTGTTTGCTGGCATCAATATCAATGGTCTTTCCAATTACCTGAGATGGTGTTCCTGTATCATCGTACATGATAATTCCCTGAAGACGATACCAATTGTAAAGACCTATATTATTCTTCATTCTTATTTCTACTTTGATGTTTTTCTTATCTTTTCGTTTAAAATTAAAAGCATTATGAAAAGTATTCTGATCATCCATGTGGATAATATTTTTGTCAGCTAAATAGTGCATACTGTCAGAAATTACAGATTCCTGAGAAAAGGAATACTCTAAGTTACCAGAACGACGGATGGTTTGTGTGGAAATGTCATATTCCCATAAACGTTCATTGGTTAATTCTGCTAAAATCTGATGTTTTTGCTGGTACAATTCTAATTCTTTTAAGTAATCTTTTTGGACGGATATATCCACAATAACGCATAGAAATACTAGTGTACCATCCTCTTCTTCAATCAAACTCGCATTTAAATAAGACCAACGGATTTGGCCGGATTTATGTACTATTCGGTACTCTATGGATAAAGGGCTACGATCACGAAGGGTTTTCTTAACATTTTCCTGAACCATTTCAAGATCACCATGGTATATAGGACCTAAGGTAATATTTCCGAATTTTTCTTCGTATTCCAATCTGGAATAGCCGGAAATATCAAAGAAAGAATTGTTAGCATATAATATTTTGAAGTCGGTGCTTCGGATTTTAACAACACCACCAGGGGTATTGTTTGAAATAATATCTAATTCTAACTTTGACTTTGCTAAATCCTGATAGGATACCTTGGTAGCTGTAATATCAATACATGAACATAGATATGAAATACGTTGATCTGTAGCTGTCATCTGTCCACGGATGGATAACCAACTAATTGTACCATCTTTTTTGATAACACGATATTCAAAACGGAGAGCTGTCCCCATTGAAAGCTGTCTTGCTACAGAAGCCTTGAAACGTTGGGCATCATCCGGATGAATACGCGCTAGGGCATTGGAACCATATAGTTCAGTATATTCTTCTTTTGTATATCCATGTAGAGTATAAAAGAAATTATTGGCATACAGTATAGTCATTTCGCTGTTGTAAGCCAGTTTAATAAGTCCACATTCAGCTTTTTCAGCTAAAAGATTAATTGATTCATTTGTAGTTTCTAATTCAGTATTCAAATAATTCACCCCTTATTTTTTATAAAACAGATACAAGTGTATTCATTTTGTTATAATAACAATTCAACCGATGTAACAGTTAAGTCAGATGGCTAAACTATTACAGAATTCTTAATCCATATTATTAGAAAAATCTCTGTATATATTATAGTATTTTATCTGGTTTATTTCAATAAAATATATCACAAAAAATAAAGATGAATGAAGAAAAAATAAAAATGAGAAATCATATTCATGAAAAGATTAAAAAAATGTAAAACACACGAAGAGGAAAATTTTTTAGAACAGCTTTGCCCTTATAGTTAAAGGGGAAAGGGTTGAATAAAATGCAGTTGTTCGCTATAATGATAAGTATTGTAAGCGATAAGTAGTGTAATGATATAAGGATTGATGTGAATTATGGGAATTATAAGCTTTATTCGAGAAGAAATTGAAATAATAAAAGAACGAGATCCAGCCATAAAAACTAATATGGAGGTATTTTTATATCCATCCTTCAAGGCGATTTGCAGATACAGAATTGCGCATAAGCTATATCAAAAAAAGCATTATTTTCTTGCAAGATGGTTATCTCAAAGAACAGCAAGAAAAACAGGGATAGAAATCCACCCGGGAGCAGTAATTGGAAAGGGTTTTTTTATTGATCATGGTAATGGTGTAATTATAGGTGAAACTGCTATTATAGGTGATAATGTGACCTTATATCAAGGGGTAACTCTTGGGGGAACAGGGAAGGAAAAAGGAAAAAGACATCCTACTTTGGAGGATAATGTAATGGTAAGCGCAGGGGCTAAAGTACTTGGGTCATTTACAGTAGGAGAAAATTCCAAAATCGGAGCAGGATCAGTTGTTTTATCAGAGGTTCCACCAAATTCTACTGTCGTAGGTGTTCCAGGTCGTGTGGTAAAGCAGGATAATAAAAAAGTACCAAGAGAAGAATTGGATCAGGTACATTTACCTGACCCGGTGCTAAATGATATTTCCATGTTGCAGAAAGAAAATCAAGCATTACGAAAAGAAATAGAAATGATAAAACAAATGATGAAATAAAAATAGATAGTAACGGTTGAAGCTTGGCAGAATTGTTATGACAGAGGATGTAGTTGTTTATGATTATGAATGTCTATTAATAAAATGGAGGGTAATATGAAGATTTTTAATACGTTAACAAGACAAAAAGAAGAATTTGTGCCAATTGAAGATGGAAAAGTGCGCATGTATGTGTGTGGACCTACAGTATATAATTATATTCATATTGGAAATGCCAGACCTATGATTATCTTTGATACAGTTCGTAGATATTTTGAGTATAAGGGCTTTGAGGTAAATTACGTTTCTAATTTTACAGATGTGGATGATAAAATTATAAAGAAAGCCATAGAAGAGGGTGTTTCATCAGAAACAATATCAGAGCGTTATATACAGGCTGTGAGAGAGGATATGGAGGCGCTTAATATAAAGCAGGCAACAAAGAATCCTAAGGCAACAGAAGAAATTGATGGTATGATTGCAATGATAGACGAATTAATAAAAAAAGGGCATGCCTATGAAAAAAATGGAACGGTTTATTTTCGTACCAGAAGCTTTTCCGGATATGGGAAATTATCTAAGAAAAATATAGATGATTTGGAATCAGGACATAGAGAAATTAAGGTGGCTGGAGAAGAAGAGAAAGAAGATGCCCTAGATTTTGTTTTATGGAAACCGAAAAAGGAAGGAGAACCTGCATGGGAGTCCCCATGGAGTGATGGACGTCCTGGGTGGCATATTGAGTGTTCTGTAATGAGTAAAAAATATTTGGGAGATCAGATAGATATACATGCTGGTGGAGAGGATTTGATTTTTCCACATCATGAAAATGAAATTGCGCAAAGTGAAGCTGCTAATGGTAAAGATTTTGCTAAATATTGGATGCACAATGGATTTCTTAATATCAATAATAAAAAAATGTCAAAATCAGAGGGAAATTTCTTTACAGTACGTGAAATAGGAGAAAAATATCCTTACGAGGTTTTACGTTTCTTTATGTTAAGTGGTGCGCATTATAGAATGCCTCTTAATTTTAGTCAGGACTTAATGGAGGCAGCAAAAAATGGTTTAGAGAGAATCTGTGTAGCCGTAGAACGTTTAAGTGATATTATTGCAAAAGGAAATTCAGGGGATATTTCAGAAGAAGAGAAGAAAACCTTAGAGGAACTAGAGCAATTAAATCAGCGTTTTGATATGGCTATGGAAGATGATTTTAATACTGCGGACGCAGTATCGGTTATTTTTGAAATGGTTAAATTGGTAAATGTAAAGTTTGATATGAACAGTCATGAGGTAGCAGTTAAAAAGGCCAAAGAGATAATTGACACCTTAACAGAGGTATTAGGTGTAAAAACACAAAAAGAAGATATATTAGACGAAGAAATTGAGCAGTTAATTGAACAACGTCAGGAAGCCAGAAAAGCAAAAGATTTTGCCAAGGCGGACGAAATACGTGATATCTTATTGGAAAAGGGCATTGTACTAAAAGATACCAGAGAGGGTGTAAAATGGACGAGAGCATAAAGGAAAATACAGAAGAAACTGAGCTTGTAAGTAGAATTCGATCCAATTTTAAGATTAAGAAAAAGGATCCTAAGCAATATTCACCTCTTACACTTGCCTACATTGGTGATGGAATTTATGATTTAGTAATTCGTACTATTATTGTAGAACAAGGAAATGCAAGAGTAAATCAGCTTCATAAAAGTGTAAGTAATATGGTAAAGGCAGCAACACAGGCGGAGGCAATTCGAAAAATGGAGCCTTATCTTACAGAAGAAGAGTTAGGTGTGTATAGACGAGGAAGGAATGCAAAATCTTATACTATGGCAAAGAATGCCAGTATGGTAGATTATAGATGTGCTACCGGCTTGGAAGCCTTAATGGGATATTTATATTTAAATGAACAGATGGATAGGATTATAGAACTAATTGAGTTGGGGCTTGAGGAAAAGCTGGAATTATCCCCGAAGTAACCTACTAGTAGAAAAGAGGAATAATATGAACAATGAAGAATTAACCATAGAGGGAAGAAATGCTGTAATCGAAGCATTTCGATCAGGGCGACCAATCGATCGGTTATTCGTATTAGATGGATGTCAGGATGGACCCATTCGTACAATTATCAGAGAGGCAAAAAAAGGAGATACAATAATCAATTTTGTGAAAAAAGACAGATTAGACCAAATCTCTAAAACAGGAAAGCACCAGGGTGTAATTGCTTATGCTGCTGCTTATGAATATTCAGAAATTGAAGATATGTTTGCTTTGGCAGAAAAAAAAGGGGAGCCACCGTTTTTGATTTTGCTGGATAATATCGAAGATCCTCATAATTTGGGTGCTATTATAAGAACAGCAAATCAGGCTGGAGCACATGGGGTAATCATACCGAAAAGACATGCGGTTGGATTAACAGCAACCGTGGCAAGAACATCTGCAGGGGCATTAAATTATACACCGGTTGCAAAGGTAACCAATATGTCTAGCACGATAGAACAGTTAAAAGAAAAAGGTATTTGGTTTGTATGTGCGGACATGGATGGAGAAGTTATGTATAACTTAGATCTAAAGGGACCTATTGGATTAGTAATAGGAAATGAAGGGGAAGGAGTAGGAAGATTAGTAAAGGAAAAATGTGACTTTGTTGCTAAAATTCCTATGAAGGGAGATATTGATTCTCTTAATGCTTCTGTAGCTATGGGAATTTTATCTTATGAAATTGTAAGACAGAGATTATTATAAAAAATGATAATGCCATAAAGGCGGAACGGAGGAAAAATGAGTAAAGTAAGAACCAGATTTGCACCAAGTCCAACAGGAAGGATGCACGTAGGAAATTTAAGAACTGCATTATATGCGTATTTAGTTGCGAAACATGAAGATGGAGATTTTTTGTTAAGAATTGAAGATACAGATCAGGAACGTTATATGGAAGGTGCCCTAGATATTATATATCGCACCATGAAAGAGACAGGTCTGGTACACGATGAAGGTCCTGACAAGGATGGTGGATGTGGCCCTTATATTCAAAGTGAGAGACAGGCAAAAGGAATTTACTTGGAATATGCCAAGCAGTTAGTGGAAAAAGGAGAGGCATATTATTGTTTCTGTACTAAGGAAAGACTTGCTACTTTATCTAATAAAGTAGGTGATGAAGAGGGTAAGGAGATCGTACAGTATGATAAACATTGTGCCAAGTTAACTAAGGAAGAAGTAGAAGTAAATTTAGCAAAAGGACTTCCTTACGTAATCCGTCAAAATAACCCAATGGAAGGGACTACAACCTTTAAGGATATTATTTACGGTGATATTACAGTAGATAATAGTGAATTGGATGATATGATTTTGATTAAGTCAGATGGATATCCTACGTACAATTTTGCAAATGTGGTAGATGACCATTTAATGGGAATTACTCATGTAGTACGTGGAAATGAATATCTTTCTTCTTCTCCTAAGTATAATCGTTTATATGAAGCATTTGGATGGGAGGTTCCGGAATATATTCATTGCCCATTGATAACAGATGAAACACATAAGAAATTAAGTAAACGTTGTGGACATTCTTCCTTTGAAGATTTATTAGAACAGGGATTTTTAAAGGAAGCCATTGTAAATTTCGTGGCATTACTTGGTTGGAGTCCGGAAGAGGATAAAGAAATATTTACTTTAGAGGAGCTTGTAGGGGCTTTTGATTACAGAAGAATTAATAAATCTCCAGCGGTATTTGATATGGTAAAGCTAAAATGGATGAATGGTGAATACATGAAAGCAATGGATTCTGATACATTTTACCAGATGGCATTGCCATATATAAAAGAGACAATAAAGAAGGATATGGATTTTAGAACCATTGCAGAGATGGTAAAAACAAGAATAGAAGTGTTACCAGATATTGCGGGGCATATTGATTTCTTGCAGGAAATGCCAGAATATGATGTAGAGATGTATACACACAAAAAAATGAAAACAAATCCAGAAAATTCTTTGGTATTATTACAAGAAGTGTTACCGGTTTTAGAAGCACAAGAGGATTATAGTAATGATGCTTTATTTGAGTGTCTTGTTGCCTTTGGAAAGGAAAAGGAGTACAAAACAGGATATATTATGTGGCCAATTCGTACAGCAGTTTCAGGAAAGCAAATGACACCAGGTGGTGCAACAGAATTAATGGCATTGCTTGGAAAAGAAGAAACCATTAGTCGAATTAAGAAAGCTATTGAAAAATTGCAATAAAATTCTTTGACTTGAAATAGTTAGGTTAGGGGCAATCACTTAGCTGATTGCCCTCGTATGAATATAGTGGTTTTTCCTAGTTGTAGGTCCATGCATAATCAGGTTAGTTCTTATTGATTATGCATGGACTTACAACGTAACAGGTCAGACTGTTAGCTGAACTGTTACTCTAAATTATGTATAGAGGGTGTTACTAGATGGTACATAATGAAGGGATAAGATGAATATGAGTAAAGAAAAAGAAAAGCAATGTGGAAGGGTAGAACCGCAATTTCATTCTGCCCAGCTACAGGCAGTAGAGCATAACAAAGGTCCAATGATGGTTTTAGCGGGACCGGGTTCGGGGAAAACCTTAGTAATTACCCATCGGACGAAAACGCTAATTGAAAAATACGGAGTGAATCCTGCTAAAATTCTAGTAATAACATTTACAAAGGCTGCGGCAGGAGTAATGCAGGAGAGATTTCACAAACTAATGGGAAATAGAAAGGTACCGGTACGCTTTGGTACCTTTCATGCTGTGTTTTTTTCTATTTTGAAGTACGCATATAACTATAATGCCAATAATATTATTAGAGACAGTGAAAAGAAAAAAATTCTACAGGAAATTATAGAAAATCTGGAATTGGACTTAGAGGATGTGAATGATTTTATCCAGGATATGGAAAGTGAAATCAGTTTAGTAAAGGGAGAAATGATTGATTTAAAGAATTATTTTCCTATGAATGCTGCAAAAGATGTATTTCAAAGAATCTATTATAAATATAATGAAAGTCTGCAAAGACGAAATCTAATTGATTTTGATGATATGTTGGTATATTGCTATGAATTATTGAAGGAACGAAAAGACATATTAAAATTATGGCAGAATCAATTTGAATATATATTGATTGATGAATTTCAAGATATTAATAAAGTACAGTACGATATTATACAAATGCTTGCAAAGCCTCAGGATAATCTGTTTATCGTGGGAGATGATGATCAATCTATTTATCGTTTTCGGGGAGCAAAACCAGATATTATGCTACAATTTCAACAGATATATCCAAAAGCCAAAAGGGTTCTTCTGGATGTTAATTACCGTTCTACACAGTGTATAGTAGAAACGGCATCTTCGGTTATCAAAAATAATAAAAAACGATTTGAAAAAAAAATAAGAACAGAAAATAATCGGGGAAAAGAAGTGGAAATTCAGGAATTTGAGAATACGAAGAAACAAAATGAATTGGTAGTACAAATGATAAAGGAATATCAAAGCAAGGGAATTCATTTATCCAATATTGCAATTTTATTTCGGACTAATACCCAGCCAAGGGCTTTGGTAAGTAAGTTTATGGAATATAATTTACCATTTTGTATGAAAGAACAGATCCCTAATATTTATGAACACTGGATAGCAAAAAATATAATGGCTTATTTTAAAATAGCCATGGGCTCTAGGGAAAGAGGCTTATTTTTGCAAATTGCAAATCGACCTAAGCGTTATCTAAGTAGGCAGGTATTTGATACGCAGGAAGTCTCCTTTGATAGATTACATGCATTTTATTCGGAAAAAAAATGGATGCAGGATAGGTTGCAGAAGCTGGAAGAAGATATAGAAATCTTACGCACAATGACACCCTATGCGGCAGTAAATTATATTCGTAAGGGTATTGATTATGATTCTTTTATACAAGAGTATGCAGAATATCGACATATAAAAGCAGAAGATATGTATGAAATATTAGATGAACTACAGGATATGGCAAAGCCTTTTCGCACTTATGGGGAATGGTTTTCTCATGTGGAAGAGTATGCCAAAGAGTTAGAAGAACAAGTTGCAAAAAATAAAAATGTTGTTGAAGATGCAGTAACTTTTGTTACAATGCATGGTTCAAAAGGTCTTGAGTATGATATTGTTTTTATATTAGATGCAAATGAGGGCATTGTACCACATCAGAAGGCTATATTGGAAGAGGATATAGAGGAAGAACGTCGTATGTTTTATGTAGCAATGACAAGAGCAAAAAAAGAATTAAATATATTCTTTTCTAAGGAAAGATTTAATAAGGATATGTCAATGTCAAGATTTGTAGCGGAAATTATAAGTGAAGAAGAGTAACAGTTCAGCACCTGGCTGAACTGTTACGAAGAGGATTAGATGAAAGGCAGATATAAATAAAGGGCTGTCACACTAAGAAAAATTATACAAGATATAGATTGTTGTCTTATACAAATACATATCTTGTATTATCTTAACATAAGGTGAAAGCCCCTTTGTTTCCTTCTATAGGAAAGTTCTTTTTAATTTTTTTCATTCTGATCTTTACGCAGTAGTTGGTTAAATGATGAAAAATAATTATTCTTCTTCCTCATCCTCATCATCTTCTGCTTCCATAAGTGCTTCAAAAGCTTGTTGAACAATTTGTGCTTCCTCATCATCTTCAATAGCATCTAAGTTGATTTCTTCATTTTCTAATTCTTGATAACGGAATAAACAGATTTCTGTCTCTACTTCTTCTTCATCAGATTCTTCTATACCTTCTGGAACAGATAATAATGCAATATATTCCTGATCACCAAGTTCTTCAACCGTAAAAATGTCAAGAACAATACATTCTTCCTCTGTGCCATCTTCCATAGTTAGAGTAACTGTCATTACTTCATCATCTTCTAGTTCTTCATAAAATTGATTGCTCATATTTTCTTCCTCACTTTTCTTTTTAATTCTTGCGCTCTCTAGATATTCTTCATATAATATAAAAGAGAATCGCTGTTACTATTCAAAGATTATTCATGAATACAACTAATAAGAATGTAACAGAAAAACAAACAAAAAGCAAGCGTATTTAGAAAATTAAATGCGTCTCGTAACAGCTTACCCGAAGAGAATGTATAGAAACGAAAAGGAGATAAAATATGTTTCGAGCAATATTATTAGATTTGGATGGTACATTAGCAGATTCACTAGAATCCTTAGCTATTTCATGCAATGAAGCATTAAAAGAATGTGGGTTATCACCACATCCTAAGGAGGCTTATAAAAAATTTGCTGGAGATGGACCTCCTACGTTAGTAGAAAGGGCCATAACTGCCTCAGGTGATATAGAGAAAAAATATTATGAAAAAGTACTACATGGATATCAGGAAAAATTAAAAGATTATAAAAATTACAAGATAGATACATTTCACGGAATGCATGAAGCATTACAAAAGATTAAGGATGCAGGTGGGAAATTAATTGTAATAACCAACAAACCACAAGAAAGAGCAGAAGAAGTGGTAGCAGAATTATTTGGAGAGGGCTATTTTGACCTTGTAGTTGGATATTCGGAAAAGTTTCCAAGAAAACCAAGCCCAGATAGTACAAAATATGCAATGGAATATTTTGGATTACAGCCGAATGCGTGTATGTATGTTGGGGATACAGACGTAGATATGAAAACAGGAAAAGGTGCAGGAGCATACACGGTAGGTGTATTATGGGGATTTAGGGAAAAGGAAGAGCTGGAAGTAAATGGCGCAGATATTATTATAAAAAATCCATTAGAATTAGTAGATATTTACTTTGACAAATAACAAAAAGCAAGTCTGTTTTAAGAATAAAGCGTGCAGGTCTCTCATGTATAAGGGACCTGCACGCTTTGTTTTTTACATACCGGCTATTTCATTACTTCGATATTCCACAGTGCTAGAAGGGGTATAATCTGTTGTACCGTATAATTTTTCATGTAGTGCAATAACATTACTTGAAAGTGTTTCCGCTGTTACTACGGAGGCTCCATTTATTTTAGGTGTACTTTTTTCAAAAGGAAATCCAAAGTCTTCTTTTACACTATAAAATGGTGCTCCGGAACATAATTTTACAAGTTCATTGGTATCTAAGCTTGTGTAGATCTGTGGTAAAATTTCATCCATAATTTTGTATAAAGTAACCGGATTGGCGGTGGTTGCCTGTTTCTCGATTGG
>JAFQAU010000182.1 GCA_017399885.1 Lachnospiraceae bacterium | reverse complement strand
TAACAACCGCACAGGTTCAGAGCGTGTAAATGATAGAATTCTCAATGACTACAAATTGCATTCTATGTATATCCATGGCAAAAAACGTTTTAGTTTCTTTGCCATGATTGCCGGCATCAATATACATTTAGATGCCCAGATAAAATACAAACAAAATCTTTCGGTTTAATCATTTCAAATTCATATTTTCCAAAACCTGCCATTTGGGAGGTTTTAAAGTCATGCCCATTTCTAATATTCGTTCTAGCAATGAGCACGTTTTATCGATTTTGTATAAAATGAATTTTTATTCATCATTTTAGTACCGAGTTTCCGAGACTACTCAGATTGGCTTGCGACACCTTTCTCATTTTAACATAGGAGGCTTTTTTATGGTATCCTCTACGTTTCCACTTACTCTATTCTCCCCAGCATAGCTGGGGGATTAGACTTTTCATTTAATTACGATTTAATCCCATCCATCTTACCATCAAAAAACGGCAAAAAAAATACCATTTGCGTCAATGGTACTTTTTTTGTTCGAATGGTAGTTTTTATTCTTTTAATTTTTCCCAAATTCCTTTATTCTAATTATTTTCTATACGATTCCAAAACTGGCATAAATATAGTGACAAATTTAGAATTTAGATATTACAATAAAATCAACCAGGAAACCCAGAGGAATTAACATTATGATTTATTTTCCTCTCCCCTTTCCAAAAATAAAACAACACACAACAAGTTCTATTATAAGGATCGGCATCACCCAAAATCCTTTCTCCCAAAGCATACTGCTGTAAGATAAACTTCCCCATGCACCGATATGAAAATACACACTGTATTGTGGTAAGGACGGAATAAGAAATACAGTAATAAGAAAAATAACCACCAAAACCTGTGATAATTTTGTATTTTCTGTTATTAATTGAAGTTCCGTCATAAGGAGTATCAAAAACAACAAATGGACACTATATACAGTTACTGCTACTAAGACCTGCTTTGGTTCCAAATACTGTACCTTCCCATAATACGCCGCTGCAAGTATGCCAAGAGGAACAAGAATTATCACATTGATACCAATCAATCCCATAGCACCAATTATCCGTTCTTTCAAAAGAGTATGCTTATATTTTGAATAGCTTTCGTATCTGGATAAAACAAAATAGCGTCTTGGTCCCATTTCCATATCCATATACATTCCCGAAAAAGTACATGCTGACAAAATTGGAAGCATCCACAGGGTTGTCCGTATTTCATCAAATCCATCCACAGGGATGCCATATATGGCTGCCATATATTTTGTTACGTCCTCCGCTTCATAACCAACAAAAATATGTAATACTCCTAAAAATACACAGAGCAAAATCTGCATGCCCCATCTTTTTTTCCACAAAAAAATGTTACTTTTTATTTCACTCATCTTACTTTTACAGCCACTCCCTTGTCCATTTCCCATACATGGTCACAAAGCAGTTCAATATCCTCTGCATTATGACTTGCCATCAATATCACTTTTCCCTGTTCTTTTAACTGAAGGAGAAGTTTCCTGATGTCTTCTACTCCCTCTTTATCCAAACCATTCATTGGTTCATCTAAAATAAGCACTTCCGGATTTTCCATGATCGCCTGTGCAATTCCAAGCCTTTGCCTCATTCCTAAAGAATATTTTGCCACCATTGTATGATTTTTAGGATTTAACCCTACATACTCCATAGTATCTTCTATTTCTTTTTTGCTGACTTTTTTTCGAATGGAGGCTAAATTTTTTAAATTCTGGTACCCTGTAAAATAAGGAATAAATCCTGGTGTCTCGATAATGACGCCAGCATTTTCTATAAAATCCACATCTTTTCCTATTGTTTTTCCATTTACTACGACCTTTCCTGCATCTGGCTGTAAAAAACCACATATACACTTCATCAGTACCGTTTTTCCAGAACCATTTCTTCCTATAATTCCATAGATATTTCCCGGTTTCATTTTCATCTCTATCTCATCCAAAACCAACTTTCCTTTAAAACTTTTTTTAACCTTGCAACATTCAATCATTTTTCTTCTCCTCTCTGATTATTTCAAACGCTGATTTAATCGATTTCTAAAAATTACAGTCAACACCAAACATACCCCAAACAAGTAGACAAATCCATATAGAATTCCCCCACACATCCTATCCAATATATCTCCCCTTATCGGTAACGAAATAGAATAAGGATGCCATCCATCTATCTCCAAAAACGAAAACAGATACATGAAAAATCGTTCCATAAAAAATGGTGCTACCACAACAATGTATCGGTTATCAATAAAACTGGAAATTACAAGACATGCCAGCGACCACATACCACCATACCCAGACAATAGCACTATTTTTGCAATAACTGCAAGAATCTCCATATGATTCGATGCCAATCCTACATAAAAATCAAAATTTCCAAGCATCCACATACCACCGTATACAACCTTAAATCCCCCCTGCGCAAATATGACAATTTCAAAAAGGATACATGCTACAAATATCACAAGAAATCCACTGACAAAGGCAGCTAACGCCTTCCCAAACATATAACTTGTTTTACTTCCTCGTATCAGTGTGGCATATTGATAACCAGAATGTATTTCTTCATAATAACTTCCTGCAAAAGGAAGTGATGAAAGAATAGGAATGACCAACATAATATAACCCAATTCACATGTATATAACAAAGAACCGAGAAGTCCGTTCATATCTTGGGAACCTCCCCAATTTTCCATTGTTTTTTGTATCAATAAAACAGTTGCAACAATCACACATACAAAAAAATATGGATTGCACACCGCCTTCTTCAAATCATGACGTAACATACATTCTCCCTCCTCTACTGGTATACATATTCTATCACATCTCTTTTCCAGTTATAGACCGCATATTCCACATATACTTTACATTCCCGTTTTTCATAATCATACTGCGTGACTCTTGTTTTAAATGTAAGAAGCGGGAGCAAAGTAAAACTTTTACCATCTTTTTTATCCATTCTACATGGCAGATATTCTACCTCTTCCGATATAACTGCATATTCCTTCCAATCTGCAAGTGTATCTTTCTCTTTAATATATGTCTTCAAAGCCTTCACTGCATCTGTTTGCATACCTTTATCAACTTTACATTCTGCCATGGATTCCACCTGAAACCCAGTAACTGATATTGTAGATATGCCCAGCTTTGTATATGTGAAAGTCACACCAAATCTTACATCATTATATCCACCTATTATACTTCGATCCTCTATCATACCTTCATACGTCAGTGTAATCTCTGTTGGCATCTGCTCATCATCTTTTTTCACCGTTGGTTCTTTTCTCATATCAAAATCTAATTCCTTAAGAATCGATTCTACTTTTTCCTTTAATTCATCCTCACTCTCTTCTATCCTTTCAGAAGTATTCTGATAATTAGTATTAACGTAAACCCAAGATGCTACATCGGATTCATTTTGATAATTCACAACAATTCCATTTTTATCATCCTGATAATAAGTTCCTGTATCTATCTTACTTTCATATGTAGAATCCCACTGTGTCCCAGATAACCTCTCCACCAATTCTATTACAGTGTCTTTTTCTGTAATTTTCGATCTTACCTTTACCGTTTGCAAATTCATCTGGTCAAAGGCTTCCTCGTTCATACTATCTGAAAAAATAATATTATCTTTCTCTTCCTCAATAATCCCATACTTTTTTGCCATTTTTATATTGTATCCTGCAATCAAAGCAAGCCCAATTCCTGCTCCAAGCACTCCAAATAGTATCATTGATATTTTACTTTTCCAGTTCATCCTTTGCTCCTTTATAAAAGTCCTAGCCTAACATACAAACTAACACCACAAATAACTCAATTAAAATCAACTTTCTTTATCCTCAATTTTACCCAAATACATAATGCTATGATATAGACCATCAATAAACCTATACAATATCCAAAATCAGGCAACCCTGTGTAATAAATACTTTCCATCTTTAAATTTCTTCCAAGACTGATTGGATTGACATATTGTTGGATACTCAAGAAAATTTGATTCCATACTGTTCCTTCTTGCATTCCATCCAATCCCAACATCACTACGACTACGGCATATCCAACATATTTTCCATGTAATAAATTGCAAACCATAAATAGCATACCTACTACCATAAGCAGTCCAAATAATAGCAAAGATCCTCTTACACATGCTTGAACTGGTGTCAGATATTTTACAATATCTTCATACACAACAACTGCTCCATTTTTTGCCAGATAAGAAGTATCTCCTGCTCCTCTTAAAATAGATATTCCCCATTGATTTTCCAACTGAATATATGGAAATAAAATCAAATTTCCTAGGATAAATAAACCACCTATATAAGTGATTGCTAACGAAACCAAAAACAAAATTTGATTAAGAAGCCACTGATAACGGCTGGAACGTATCATATAATACATATATCCATCTTTTCGATAAGGATAATCACAAACTAATAAGAACCACCCCAATAAAATCAACCATACAGACCATGTATTCGTTACAAGAAAAGGAAATATATCAAAAATCGAATATTTGTCCCCTATACTTGCAGCATTTACCACCGCTTTATCCAGCATAAAATGCAGACCTATAAACTCTATTAAAAATACAATCAATATTCTTTTTTTCCAAACCAACTCCGCATAATTATAAGAAAAAAATACCATCCTCTTTTGTTTCATACGACTACTCCCTTATAAAATCTTTTGCCAACCATTTTCTTTCACCCAAACTACTGCATGTTTCTCCTTCTGCATCACAAAAAAAATACTTTTCTTCTGATGCCCACTGCTCTGTCTCAAAATTGTACTCATTCACTTCACAGGGAAAAACCCATCCTGGTTCCAGTGTTTTTGACACTTCATCGTAAATATAATAAAATTCTCCTTCAGAAATATTGTATTCCTTATATCTTTTATCCTGCTTTGTATTTTCAAGTGTGCTTTTCACACGTTTCTTGGCATCTTTGCAACTAATTATGTTCTGGGATTTTATAACCCGTTCTACATCATCTTCCACAACAAACATGTTCACATAATCTCCCAGTTTCGCACTAAAATTAACAATACCGTTTGCTTGATATTCAAAAAGATATCCATTATCAAAAATCGGAATCCCATCTACTGTTTTCTCATAAAACAAATTTTCCTGTTTCCAGCAATCCGGCTCACAAACATATACTCCCTTTGCAAAAAATCTCTCATCTGCCCTATAGGAAAATCCAAAATATTTTAATACCTTTTCACAATCTTTACTTGCCTTTTCTACTTCTGGCAACTTTGCATTCTCATTGTACTCCGCACTCTTTCCAATTGCACTTATGCTATAATCTCCATTCTTTCCCAACGACGCCAGTATCCTACTTCCCTTAAAAATTGTATAGTCCATTTCTTGAAATACTTCCACATCGTCTACCTGTGTATCAAAATAAGAAAAAGAATCGATAAACTGCTGTTTATGACTATTCATATAGGCATCCTGTTTTGCATTCCATACATATACGTCTTTTTCTATAGTTTCACTCTTTTCTTTCCCTGAAACTTGAATTACCACATCTGCCTTTAGGGGTGCTTCCCTTTGTCCAGACTCCTCATAATATTTTTCTATCACACTCTTATCCACCTGGAACGTGGTTACTTTATCCTTTGTATGGTACAAATTCACATCATATAAAATTATTAATCCTAAACATATCATCATGGATATTCCTGCTATTATTTTCTTCATTAATATCCTCTTTCTTCCTTATTTGAAAAATTCTGTATTTATTCGGAACCAAATTTTAACATACTTTAAAAAAATGCTGAAGCCAAAAAAGAAGCATACTTAATTCTATAAATTGACGCATTTGTTTTGACTTCATCATTATCCTCCTCGTTGTAAATCCTCTAAATCTTCAATCTTCTTTAGATTTTTTTCTCCCACTTGACAATCATTCCTCCAATGTTATAATTGGGTAACTTGATTTATCAAGTGACTTTTTGTGCATTCCCGAAAATGGTGGAAAGTAATTTTTCGGGAATGCAATTAACTGTTACTCTTCTTCCTGCATTTCTACTTCTTTGCGTAAACATTCAGGAACTTCTACTTCGCCCCAAATACCATGACAACCAGCACTAGAAACAAAAATGTCTGATAACTCAATTAAATGTTCACTTAGTCCTTTAATCATTTGTTCTTTTGACACAAATACCTACCTCCTTCCACAATTAATATTTCAATCATTTGTAATAATAATGTCCATCCTAAGCACTTCTCCCACTGTCCATTTGGAAAAAACATACAAACTGATATCCATATACTAACTACCAATATGGAATAGATTTTCAGTTTTTTTCTTCTTGTTTTTGAAACAATAGGTCTTACTTTGGATGGAATAGGTGCTCTCCATAAAATATAAAAAATATATACAATATAAAGTCCCACCATTATACCTTTCGATATAAAAAAATGTCTACTCATTATTATTACAGATAGAAAGAAGCCAAACGAAAAGAAAAAACATCCCCAAAAAGTACGCCTATGCATTCCGCCCATTGTAACCCTTATAGACAAAACAACACACAACAAAAAAAGAAAAGTCCTGCATTCTCCAAGCATTCCAAAAATAACACTTAACAATAAAACTTTTTCTCCTTCATTCAGCATGACTTTCAGTGCATATTTCATTCTTTCACATTGCTCATAACTATAATTTCCGTATTGCTCTGCAAGCCTGACATATTTCTTTGAAATAGTATCATTCAAACTAATTTTCACGCTTGTTCGACCTCCTTCCATTTCCTTTATAGCATTTCTATTTTTTCATTTCAATCTCTTTGGCATGAACGGTATATTTTAGGGTATGAACTGCAAGAATACGAATTGATTTTTCCTTTTTACTTGACTACAATGTATAATGGAAATGTACAAAAGAAAGCAGGTATAAAGATGAAACAAATACTCATTGTAGAAGATGTATTAACACAAGCTGAAGCATTAAAATCTATTATTCAATCCTACATACAAGATGCACAAATTACAATTGCTTCAAATGTAGCAGACGCTTTGCAGCTGATTCAAGTTTTGCCATATATTGATTTATTTTTTTTGGATATTGCATTATCCGAACAGGACAATAAAACCAATGATGGAATTGTACTTGGTTTAGAAATACGCTCTAGAATGAAATATACAAATACACCTATTATTTATGTTACTTCTTATACAAACAGAATCCAAGAAGCCATCAATACAGTGCATTGCTTTGGCTTTTTATATAAGCCTTACACTTCATCGGATGTAACAACCCTGCTTGATTCTATTTTTCAACTAAAAAAAATAAAACAAACATTATTACTCAAAATTGAATCATCCGTTTTTTATAATTTAGACTTATCTTCTTTGTTATACATCAACGCTAAGGGAAAATATATGGTTTATGAAACACTAGACAGTTCCCATTTTTCCAAACAGTACACAATGAAGCAATTAGAAAAACAATTGCCATCAAATTTTATAAGATGTCACAAAAGTTATATTATTAATAAAGATTACCTAAAAAACTTTGATACCGTTAATCACTACATTCACATGTACCACACCTCTAACTTAATTCCAGTAACCAGAACCTTTCAACTAACAGAGGAGAATTGAAATGCTTTCATTTATACAAAATATTTTTATTTATTTCATAGAATTATTATCCTTTTATTTTTTAAGCATTAATTTTAAACAAAACAGATTCAAACTGACTATTTCATTAAGTATTTCCCTTCCTTTATTTGCTACAATTTTTACGATTATGGACATATTTTTATCAAATCCTGTCATTACATTTTTTATTCAGTGTATATGCTATATTCTATTTTTTAAAATCAATTTGCATATAGGTATACAGGAA
Organism: Lachnospiraceae bacterium; assembly: GCA_017399885.1. Classification (GTDB taxonomy): domain Bacteria; phylum Bacillota; class Clostridia; order Lachnospirales; family Lachnospiraceae; genus CAG-411. The sequence goes on along the minus strand of JAFQAU010000182.1, from coordinate 2,041 downwards.
GGTGTTTATACTTATCTAATTACTTTTATTATCAATATAACCATACAATTTGCAACATCTATACCAATTCAACTTTTACACATTTCACTCACAAACGTAACCATGCAACTAATGGGAATCAGTATCACATTTATCTGCTGTATGCTGTTTTACTTCTTGGTTCCTTTGCACAATTTATATTTACAAGCACTCCATACATCCATTTTTACACAATTAGTACTTATCAATACTGGCATCTTATACGTTGCTATTATATTATTTTATCGCTTTCATTCTATTTCAACTTTGGAAACAACACTGTTCATAGTTTTTCTTATTAGTACCGCTATTGGAGTCAACGGTGAAATAATTAATGCAAATCTTAAAATTATTAAAAAAGAAAAAAAGCTGGAAATTTATACACAATATCTTCCTATTGTTGAGGAACTAATTGATCAAGTCCGTATCAAGCAACATAAACATGATAATGAAATCCAAGCTTTATGTGCACTTCCTCTAACTTGCTCCACTTACGAAGAACTATCAGATGCCTTAGAACAATATAGTCGAACAGCCTTTCAAAATAATGTTCCAATTGAATTACTAAAATTGAACTATAAACTACTAGCAGGTTTTCTATATCAAAAAACAACGGAAGCAGCCAAAAAAGGAATTACACTATCTATCTCAATAAAAAATTTTGCACTACAAACCATAGTTCCGGAATACGAATTGCTGGAAATGACCGGAATCCTTTTAGACAATGCAATAGAAGCAACAGCCGAAAGTGAGATTATCAAAGTATCCATTGATAGTTACCAATCCAAATTTTGTATTTCCATATCCAATCCAGGTCCTGTCATAGATACTAAACTGCAAAAATTAATGTTTAAAAAAGGATACACAACAAAATCCATACATCCAGAACAACATGGCCTTGGATTATATATTTTAAAACGAAAAGTATCCTCCTACAATGGCATGATTCAATTAGACAACTCAAAACAAGCAGGGAAACATATACTAACTTTTCAGTTGATTATATAAAAACAGGGTTTGTACCTCAACGTACAAATCCCTGCATCCATATATTTCCTTTAAATCGTGCGCCAACCATTGGCATTCCCTGTAAATCTTTCGTATTCATACAAAGATTAAATACCATCTCATTACAACTAAGCACCATAAGATACAATTCCTCCTGCGTAACAGGATTTTTTACAATCTTATATTCTAAAATAGTTGCAAGTATGGAATAATTGTCAGATTCCGAACCGTATGGAATAAAGCTATTTTCCACTATGGAATATAAATCTTCTGTACGCACACGCCTTGACACCATAGCATAAGTATCAATATCTTCAATAGTAAGACTGTCAATAGCCTCCTGATTTCCCCGCTTTGCTTCTGCGATCAAACGTTTCCTCTGGGCGCTGTCTTCTCTGCTGTGTCTCAATTGAATCTCATTTTGAGCTAATCCTAAAATAATTTTTTCCTTCTACAGAAAGTGCTGACAACGATATTTGTACCTCTTTTGCCACGCCTTCTATCATTTTTCCATCTTGAATTAAATTGGTCATATTCTCCTACAATTCCAATTCCCACATCACGCAAAAAATCTTTCTTCATCTCTGTAAACTTAATCTTATTTTCCATATCTCTGGTAGCCTTCTCTGTAGGACTTTCCATAACCATACCTAAAATCTTCTCAAAATCAGACCGATTCTTCACATTACTAAAACCTATTGCTCTAAGATAACTATGCATACTTCTCACCTGCCTTATTCCATAAAACCTTGTTTTATCATAACATACTTAACACCTATCTTCAACTAATCCTAGAAAACAGTTGCTTTTCCTCACTACTGACGTAAATAGCCAAAGGAGATGTTACATCCATGTGTAACACCTCCTTTTTGAGATTGACTGCTCTCGGAAACTCTAAACTTCCGATATATACAGTCTTTTTTTATATCTTCTTTTTATCCTTCACCTCTAAATTTCAACACAAAAATGTATTTTTATGCATAAAAGTACTTGACAAATCCTCCAAATTGTGCGG
>JAFQAU010000181.1 GCA_017399885.1 Lachnospiraceae bacterium | reverse complement strand
TCATGAGGGACTTGCTCCACTTTGTGTGCCAGATGCGTGTTGCATGCCTTTTGCAACAATATTCCTTACGCATCTACTCTGTACGCTATTTTACTAAAACTCGTACCTCGTTAAGTAAAATATGTGTGTGCACATCCTCGCGGAGCGTTTTGCTTTATAGGACGAACTTTCCTATAAAGTAAAAAAGTGGACAAGTCCACTTCAACTACCCAATCCTCTCGCTCACGAAGGAAGCATGTTCACTTTTTAACACAAAATTGGGCATAGTGTACAATGTTGCATACCATTTGTGTGCATTCTCACGGAGTATAATACTTTATAGCAAATGAGAAGTTTTCCATAATGTAACAAATTTAGCTGTAGTTAATACAACCACAGCTAAATCATGCACGCAATTACTCACTCAAGAATCCTCTATAATGACGAACTACCATCTGCGCATCAAGTTGCTTCATTGTTTCTAAAACAACACCAACTATAATGATTAATGATGTTCCACTAAAGGACACACTTGCACCAAATGCACCTGAGAATATAATCGGTACAACTGCTACAACCGTTAAACCAATTGCTCCAATAAAAATAATATAGTTTAATACTTTAGTTAAATAATCTGTGGTTGGTTTTCCCGGACGGATACCAGGAATAAAACCACCCTGTTTCTTCATATTATTTGCCACTTCAATCGGATTGAATGTAACCGATGTATAAAAATATGCAAAGAAAATAACCAATGCAATATATACCAGAAGTCCTAAAGTATATTTAAATTCATATATGTTCTTAATATTAAACCAATCATTCTGATTACAAACTTTCAATAATTTTTGAATCAAAGTAGCACCTTCGCCCGATTGTGGCTGCACTCCAAAAAAGCTTGCAATTACAATTGGAAATGACATTAAAGAACCAGCAAAAATAACAGGAATAACACCTGCAGTGTTTACTTTTAATGGAATATGAGAGGATTGTCCACCAACCATCTTTCTTCCTTGTAATTTCTTTGCATACTGCACCGAAATTCTTCTTTCACCATCAGATAAGAAGATAATAAATACTACCATTGCAACGATGATTGCAATAATTACTACTGCTGCAACAGCCTTTCCACCCATACTTGAAGCACCTACAACAAACTTGTTATACAATGCAACCATATCCTGTGGAATTCTAGATACAATATTTATTAAAAGTATTATTGAAATACCATTTCCCACACCCTTTTCTGTGATTCGTTCTCCTAACCACATTAAGAATGCAGAACCTGCTGTTAAAGCAGCAACACTGATTATAACTGCAGTGGCATTATATTCACCTTCAAAATATCCACTTCTACCAAATCCAATTGCCATTGCGGTACTTTCCATAATAGCAAGGATTACAGAAATATATCGTGTCCATTCATTAATCTTTTTTCTTCCTTCTTCACCATCTTTTTGTAATTCCTCCAAACGTGGAATCGCAATTGTTAATAATTGCATAATGATAGATGATGTAATATACGGTGTAATACTTAATGCAAATACAGACATGGTGGAAAAAGATCCACCTGTCATTGCATCAAAGAAATTTAAAGCTGTCTGCTCTGTGAACCAAGATGAGAAGTAATTTCTGTCTACTCCTGGAATTGGAAGTTGCGAACCAATTCTCACAACAATAAGAGCGAAAAAGGTGTATATGATTTTATTCCTAATATCTTTAACTTTCAAAGCATCTCGGAATTTTTTAAACATCTTAGATCACCTCTGCTTTTCCACCAAGAGCTTCAATTTTCTCAACAGCAGACGCACTAAATGCGTTTACTTTTACTTCAAGCTTCTTAGTTAATTCTCCATTTCCAAGAATTTTTACACCATCTTTAGGATTTTTTACGATACCTGTCTCAATCAATGTATCAATTGTTACAACTGCATTATCGTCAAAACGATTTAATACATCAACATTAATTCCTACGATATCTTTAGAATTTCTATTTGTAAATCCTCTCTTAGGCAATCTTCTATATAAAGGCATCTGTCCACCTTCGAAACCTGGTCTTGGAGCTCCTGAACGAGCCTTTTGACCCTTATGACCTTTACCTGCTGTCTTACCATTTCCTGAACCATGTCCACGACCTTTTCTAAAATTGTCGCTATGCTTTGAACCTGCTGCAGGTCTTAATTCTGATAAATTCATCAAAGGCACCTCCTTACTTTATGATTAAATTTCTTCTACTTTCACTAAATGTTTTACATGCCAAATCATGCCTCTAACCGCATCGTTATCTGGCAACTCAACTGTTTTATGCAATTTTTTAAGTCCTAAAGCTTCTACAGTAGCTCTATGCTTAGGAATTGCACCAATTGGTGATTTCACTAATGTAACTTTTAATTTATTTGCCATTTTAAACCTCTTTTCTGCATACATGGGGTAAATACAAAATATTTACTTGTATACTAGTTTTAATCTGTTATTCCCCACATGAAACAACTGACTACGCTACTTTATGCCAATGCATACATAAAATTACACAATGGCATATTTTGCGCAAACGGTTACCAATCCTAATTATATAACTGTTCAACAGAAATTCCACGAAGTTTTGCAACTTCTTCAGGAGTTTTTAAATTCTTTAATCCTTCGATTGTTGCTAAAACTACGTTCTGTTTATTATTAGAACCTAATGACTTAGTACGGATATTTTTGAATCCTGCTAATTCCAATACGGAACGAGCTGGACCACCAGCGATAATACCTGTACCTTCTGGGGAACGCTTTAATAATACTTCTGCACTACCAAATTTTCCAACAAAGTCATGTGGTACACTACCATTCTCATCGATTGGTAGTTCAATCATACTTTTAATAGCATCTTCTTTACCTTTACGAATAGCTTCAGGTATTTCAGTTGCTTTTCCTAAACCTGCACCAACGTGTCCGTTCTTGTCTCCAACAACTACTAAAGCAGTAAATCTCATGTTACGTCCACCTTTTACTACTTTTGTTACACGTTTAATGGATACAACGTTATCTTCTAATTCTAACTGACTAGCATCAACGATTGTACGTTTCATGTATTCTCCTCCTTGCTTAGAACTCTAGACCAGCTTCTCTTGCTGCTTCAGCTAAAGCTTTGATCTTTCCTTGATATATAAATCCGCCTCTATCAAAGACAACAGTCTTGATACCTTTTTCCATAGCTTTCTTTGCAATTACTGTTCCCAAGTGTGCAGCTGCTGCTACGTCATTTGTCTTTTCTAACTCAGCTTTTACATCCTTCTGAAGTGTAGACGCTGAAACTAAGGTATTTCCAACTGTATCATCAATAATTTGAGCATACATATGATTATTACTTCTGAATACAGCTAAACGTGGTCTTTCTGCTGTACCAGCAAAACGATTACGTAATCTTCTATGTTTGTTAACACGAACTTTACTTCTTGATTCTTTACTAACCATTGCTTTTTCACTCCTTTAATTATTTCTTACCAGTCTTACCAACTTTACGTCTAATAACTTCATCAGCATATTTAATACCTTTACCTTTATATGGCTCAGGTTTTCTCTTTTCTCTGATTTCAGCAGCGTATTGGCCAACTTTTTCTTTATCGATACCCTTAACAGTAATTTTGTTCTGTCCTTCAAGAATTGTTTCAATTCCTTCTGGGTCTTCCATTACTACAGGATGAGAATATCCAAGAGACAATGTTAATGTTTTTCCTTGTTTCGCAGCTCTGTAACCAACTCCGTTAACTTCAAGAACTTTTTCATATCCATCAGTTACACCAACAACCATGTTGTTAATAAGAGTTCTTGTTAAACCATGTAATGATTTCATTTTCTTTAAATCACTTGGTCTTGTAACAATGATTTCAGAACCTTCCATTTTAATAGTCATCTCTGAAGGTAATACTCTTTCAAGTGTACCTTTAGGACCTTTTACAGTCACTTTATTATTTTCTGCAATATCAACAGTTACTCCTGCTGGTACCGCGATAGGCATTCTTCCTATACGTGACATGCCCGCACCTCCTAAATATATTTAAAATAGTAAACTATATTTGTTATTTATATTACCAAACAAATGCTAATACTTCTCCACCAACATTAGCTTTTCTAGCTTCTTTATCAGTTAGTACGCCTTTGTTTGTAGAAATAATTGCAACACCAAGACCTCCAAGAACCTTTGGAAGTTCTTCCACGTTTGCATATACACGAAGACCTGGTTTTGAAATTCTCTTTAATCCAGTGATAATTTTTTCGTTTTTATCCTTTCCATATTTTAATGTAATATGGATTGTTTTGAAATTACCGTTCTCTTCGATATCAAACTTTTTGATATAACCCTCTTTTAAAAGAATTTCAGCAATAGCTATCTTCATTTTTGAAGCAGGTACATCTACTGTATCATGTTTAGCAGTATTTGCATTACGAATTCTTGTAAGCATATCTGCGATTGGATCGCTCATTGTCATGTGATTTTGCCTCCTTAAACAATCTAGAAAGCATTGTCGCTTTCTGAACGACTCATGTTACCAGACATAACACAAGTTATGCCGGCACTTATGAGACTCTATATATTCTACCAACTTGCTTTTTTTACACCTGGAATCTGTCCCTTGTATGCTAATTCACGGAAGCAAATTCTGCAAATTCCGTATTTTCTCAAATATGCATGTGGACGTCCACAAATTCTACAACGATTATACTCTCTTGTAGAAAATTTAGCATTACGTTGCTGTTTAACCTTCATCGACGTTTTAGCCATGAATTTCCCTCCTAACTATTTTTTGAATGGCATACCAAATTGTGTTAACAATTCACGAGCCTCTTCATCAGTTTTTGCAGTTGTTACAAAGATAACATCCATACCTCTTACTTTGTCAACCTTATCATACTCGATTTCAGGGAAAATCAACTGTTCTTTAATACCAAGAGCATAATTTCCTCTTCCGTCAAATGCGTTTGGATTAACACCTCTAAAGTCACGTACACGAGGTAATGCTAAGTTGATAAGACGATCAGCAAATTCATACATTTTTTCGCCTCTTAAAGTTACTTTACAACCAATTGGCATACCTTCTCTGATTTTGAAGTTAGCAACTGATTTTTTTGCTCTAGTTAAAACAACCTTCTGTCCAGCAATAATTTCAAGATCTCTTACAGCTGTTTCAAGAAGCTTTGCGTTGTCTTTTGCTTCGCCAACACCCATGTTAATAACGATTTTATCTAATTTTGGCACTTCCATAACATTCTTATATCCGAATTTCTTTGTCATGCCATCAACGATTTCATTTAAATATGTTTCTTTTAATCTAGCCAACTTATTGGACCTCCTTCCTAGAATTAGTCAATTACTTCGCCTGTAGCTTTTGCAACACGAACTTTTTTGTCACCTTCTATTTTAAATCCGACTCTGGAAGGCTTACCTTTACTCAAATACATTACATTTGAAATATCGATAGGAGCTTCCATAGTAATAATTCCACCATTTGGATTTGCCTGGCTTGGTTTTGCGTGTTTTGTAACGTTGTTTACGCCTTCAACAAGAACTTTACCGTTCTTTACGCTTTTTACTTTTCCCTGGCTACCTTTATTCTTACCTGCAATAACGATAACCTGATCACCTTTTTTAATTTTACTAGTTGCCATCCTGGACACCTCCTTATAATACTTCTGGTGCTAAAGAAACAATTTTCATGAACTGTTTCTCTCTTAACTCTCTAGCAACAGGTCCGAAAATACGTGTTCCTCTTGGGTTCTTGTCATCTTTGATAATTACTGCTGCATTCTCATCAAATTTGATATATGAACCATCTTTACGACGAGCACCTTTTACAGTACGAACTACAACTGCTTTAACAACATCACCTTTTTTTACAACTCCACCAGGTGTTGCATCTTTGACCGTAGCAACAATGATGTCACCAATATTAGCATATCTTCTAGTTGAACCACCCAATACTCTAATGCAAAGTAATTCTTTTGCACCAGTATTGTCAGCAACTTTAAGTCTTGATTCTTGTTGGATCATGTCAATACTCCTTTCAGAATAATTCTTTCTAAACTGCAAAAAATTATTTTGCTTTTTCAATAATTTCTACAAGTCTCCATCTCTTATCTTTAGACAAAGGTCTTGTTTCCATAACTTTTACTCTATCACCAATGTTACACTCGTTGTTTTCATCATGTGCTTTTAATTTGTATGTTCTCTTAACGATTTTGTTGTAAAGAGGATGTTTCACATTGTCAACTACTGCAACTACGATTGTTTTATCCATTTTATCACTAACTACTTTTCCAGTACGAGTTTTTCTCAAATTTCTTTCCACAACAATATCTCCTTTCTAAAATTCCTGCTTCATTTCACACAGGTAATTATTCAGCTGCTTTTGCAGTAATAATAGTCTGAATTCTTGCGATATTCTTTCTAACTTCTTTAATTCTGCTTGTATTATCTAATTGATTTGTTGCGTTTTGGAATCTCAAGTTGAAAAGTTCCTTTTTAGCAGCTACTAATTCTTCATTTAACTGAGCTACTGACTTCTCTTTTAAATCTTTTACATACTGCTTACTCTTCACTGCCCGCACCTCCTTCTAAGTCTGCGCGTGAAACAACTTTACACTTTACAGGCAACTTATGTGTTGCAAGACGTAAAGCTTCTCTTGCTGTTTCCTCAGGAACACCAGAAATTTCGAACATAACACGACCTGGCTTAACTACAGCTACCCAATACTCTAATGTACCTTTTCCTGAACCCATTCGAGTTTCAGCTGGCTTTGCTGTTACTGGTTTATCTGGGAAAATCTTAATCCATACTTTACCACCACGCTTGATGTAACGTGTCATCGCAATACGGGCAGCTTCTATTTGATTTGATCTAATCCATGCTGGCTCTAAAGCAACAATACCATATTCGCCGTTTGTAATCTTATTTCCGCGTAATGCTTTACCTCTCATAGTACCACGGAACTGTTTACGACGTTTTACTCTTTTAGGCATTAACATTATTTATCGCTCCCTTCCTTTTTTCCTGCTTTTGTTGGAAGTACTTCACCTTGGTAAACCCAAACCTTTACACCTAATTTACCATAAGTTGTATCAGCTTCTGCAAATCCATAACCGATATCTGCACGTAATGTCTGCAAAGGAATAGTACCTTCACTATAAAACTCTGTACGAGCCATATCTGCACCTGCTAAACGTCCTGAAACTGCTGTTTTAATACCTTTTGCACCAGCTTTCATAGCTCTAGACATTGTAGACTTCATAGCACGTCTGAAAGAAACACGATTTTCTAACTGTGCAGCAATATTTTCAGCAACCAACTGTGCATCTACATCTGGTTTTTTCACTTCTTTGATGTCAACTAAAACTTTTTTATCAGTAAATTTTACTAATTCAGCTTTAAGTTTTTCAATCTCTGCTCCACCTTTACCAATAACTACACCAGGTTTAGCAGTATGAACGATAACTTTCACTCTATCAGCTGGTCTTTCAATTTCAATTTTTGAAATTCCAGCACTGTATAATCTATCTTTTAAAAATTTTCTAATATTATAATCTTCTACTAAACAATCTGCAAAATTGTCTTCTGCATACCATCTTGAGTCCCAGTCCTTAATAACACCGACTCTCAACCCATGAGGATTAACTTTCTGTCCCATGATTAACCTCCTTATCTTTCATCAAGTATTACAGTGATATGGCTCATTCTCTTTTCAATTCTATAAGCTCTACCCTGTGCTCTTGGTCTGACTCTTTTCATTGTTGGTCCTTTATTTGCATAACACTCTGCAATGTAAAGGTTTTCTGGGTTCATACCGTTATTATTTTCAGCATTTGCAATCGCTGATTTTAATAACTTTTCTATTAAACTTGAAGCATATCTTGGATTATATGCTAAGATACCAAGTGCTGTATTAACATCCTTGCCTCTAATAGCGTCCAAAACGAAGCATGCTTTCTGTACAGATACTCTTGCGTAAGATAACTTAGCTGATGGTCTGGTTTCACGATTCTGCTCGTTTCTTTCTCTCTTTATTTGGGATCTATGTCCTCTAGCCATGGATGAATCCTCCTTTCAAATATTACGCATATCTTATTCCGATATTATCACAAAATTGATAATTAATTACCGTATTATTTTCTACCTTTTTTCTCGTCTTTTCCATGTCCCTTATATGTTCTTGTTGCAACAAACTCTCCAAGCTTGTGTCCAACCATATCTTCTGTCACATATACAGGCACATGTCTTCTACCATCATGCACAGCAAAAGTGTGTCCAACAAACTGTGGGAAAATAGTAGAACGACGTGACCAAGTTTTGATAACCTGTTTGTCATTTGCTGCATTCAAAGCATCTACTTTCTTTAATAAGCTTTGATCCGCAAAAGGTCCCTTTTTTAATGAACGTGCCATAGGTTTAACCTCCTTTAAAACATCTGTCTAACTTTATTATTTTGCTAACGCTTTACCGTCTCTTCTTCTTACAATCAACTTGTTAGATTTCTTATTTTTCTTTCTTGTCTTCAAGCCAAGAGCAGGTTTACCCCATGGAGTAACAGGGCCTGGACGACCGATACCTGTCTTACCTTCTCCACCACCGTGTGGATGGTCATTAGGGTTCATAACAGAACCACGAACAGTAGGTCTGATACCCATGTGACGCTTACGTCCTGCTTTACCAATATTAATCAAACCATGGTCAGCATTACCAATTTGTCCAATTGTTGCTCTACAAATGATAGGTACCATTCTCATTTCACCCGAAGGCAATCTTAATGTTGCATATTTTCCTTCTTTTGCCATTAACTGAGCACTATTTCCTGCTGAACGAACCAATTGTCCGCCTCTACCTGGATATAATTCAATATTGTGAATTTCTGTACCTACAGGAATATCTACCAATGGTAAGCAGTTACCTACAGCAATTTCAGCAGTAGAACCATTCATTACTGTCTGACCAACTTGTAATCCTGCTGGTGCAAGAATGTATGCTTTTTCTCCATCTGCATAACAGATAAGAGCGATATTTGCTGTTCTATTTGGATCGTATTCAATTGTCTTTACAACAGCTGGAATACCATCTTTCTTTCTCTTAAAATCAATAATTCTATATTTTCTTCTAGAACCACCACCGTGGTGTCTAACTGTAATTTTTCCCTGATTGTTACGACCAGCATTCTTCTTTAAAGAAGTAACTAAGGATTTCTCTGGCTTATCTGTTGTAATCTCAGAAAAATCAGAGCTAGTCATATGTCTTCTGGAAGGTGTATATGGGTTAAACTTTTTGATTCCCATTTTTTGCACTCCTTTCATTGTGTCCACGCGCTCTTGCGTGTCATCCGTTTTTATTCTTATCGGTTATAAAAAACCTTAATTTGCTTTTATCTCTTACTAATTCTTATAGACCTTCAAAAATTTCGATATCAGCACTTTCCTCTGTTAATTTAACGATTGCTTTCTTTGTTTTTGCTGTTTTTCCAACAACCATACCACGTCTACGTTTTTTACCATCCATATTCATAGTATTAACACTTGCAACCTTAGTTCCTTCGAACATTTTCTCAACAGCTTCTTTAATCTGACTCTTTGTAGCCTCTGTATGAACTAAGAATGTGTATTTCTTCTCGCCCATAGCATTCATACTTTTTTCTGTAATAACCGGTTTAAGGATTACATCATAATATTTTAAATCTGCCATTATGCGTACACCTCCTCAATTTTTGCTACAGCTTCTTTTGTAATCACTACTGTATCATACTTTAACATATCATATACATTAATAGTATTTGTCATAGCTGTTCTAACAGTTGGTATATTCTTTGCAGATAACATAACTTTTTCATCTTTATCAGCTAAAACAACCAATGCCTTTTCTACGTTTAAATTCTTAAGAACAGAAACAACTTCTTTTGTCTTAATTGCTTCTAATTTAAACTCATCTAATACAACAAATTTAGAATCATTTACTTTAGAAGTTAATACAGACTTAATAGCCGCATTCTTTTCTTTTCTATTCATTTTAAAAGAATAATCTCTTGGCTTTGGAGCAAAAACAACTCCACCACCAGTCCACTGTGGAGATCTTGTAGAACCTTGTCTTGCATGTCCTGTTCCTTTCTGTCTCCATGGTTTTCTTCCACCGCCACTTACTTCAGAACGAGTTTTTGCGCTCTGTGTTCCTTGACGTTTATTTGCTAGTTGTTGAACAACTGCCATGTGAACCAAATGTTCATTTATTGGAGCAGCAAATACAGCGTCATTAAGTTCTAATGTTCCAACTTCTTTGCCTTCCATATTAAAAACAGATACGTTTGCCATCTGTGATTGCCTCCTTCCCTAAAGCTTAGTTTGCCTTTACAGCTTCTTTTAATACAACTAATGATTTCTTAGGTCCTGGTACAGCACCCTTAACCAAAATCACGTTATTTTCAGCATCTACTCTAACAACTTCTAAGTTCTGAATTGTTACTGTAACATTACCCATCTGACCTGGCATTTTCTTTCCTTTAAATACCTTTGAAGGATCAGAACAAGCTCCGTTAGAACCTGCATGTCTGTGGAACTTAGAACCATGTCCCATAGGACCTCTAGACTGTCCATGTCTCTTAATAGCACCTTGGAAACCTTTACCCTTTGAAGTTGCTGTTGCATCAATCTTGTCACCAGCTTCAAAAATATCAACCTTGATTTCCTGTCCTACCTGATACTCTTCTGCATTGTCAAACTTAAACTCTTTAAGAAATCTCTTATTCTCAACACCTGCTTTTGCAAAATGTCCTTTACGTGGTTTGTTAACCAATACCTCTCTGATATCGCCATAACCAACCTGTACTGCACTGTATCCATCATTTTCAACAGTTTTAACCTGTGTTACTGCACATGGTCCTGCTTGTAATACAGTTACTGGAGTTAATACTCCATCTTCATTGAAGATTTGAGTCATTCCGACTTTAGTAGCCAATATAGCTTTCTTCATTGTTGCACCTCCTATTAAATCTACAGCGGAGCGTCATATAAACGCTCATCCTAGACGGCTTACACCGAGTGCTTGGTATCCATAAACGCACTATTTACTCGTTGCTTGGACTCTATATATAAACCCTAAGGATTCTTACATTGTTTTAATTATTTGTTTTTCATCTTAATATCGATGTAAACACCAGCTGGCATTTCTAATCTTGATAATGCATCAACTGTCTTTTGGCTTGGTGTAATAACATCAATCAATCTCTTGTGGGTTCTCTGTTCAAACTGTTCTCTAGAATCTTTGTATTTGTGAACCGCTCTAAGAATTGTAACCACCTCTTTCTTAGTAGGCAATGGTACAGGTCCACTCACCTTAGATCCTGTCTTCTTTACAGTTTCAATGATTTTTCCAGCTGACTGATCGATTAACTGATGATCATACGCCTTAAGTGTAATTCTCATTACTTGACTTGCTGCCATAAAAAAAGCCGCCTCCTTTTCGCACTTAATTTCAGTACGACAAGTGGTGACTGTACACTAACCCGTGTGTATCATTTATTATACTACAATAAAATTATAGATACAAAAAACGTCTAACACACTCTCATCTGCTGTAGCAGAGTTCTATTGTTGTACAGTGACTTGTCGCCAGTTTCCTAACTTGACATTCGCTCCACGGAAAACCTTTATAATTAATAAAGCAACCTCACGCTTCACAGCTATCAATGTCACAGCAAATATGATTATACCTTAGTTTTTTAATATGTGCAAGCAATTTTTCCCTTTTTTTCAAAAAAATATTTCACATTTTTTTACAACGAAATTGAACAAAATTGTACATTTTGCCAAGCACTCTATCTCTTCTCCCATCTTCCAGAGGCTCCGCAAGGTAAAATCAAATTACTTTCTGATACAGGCAATCCTATCTCATCTGCCATTACTTTTCCACCAAATTTTTTTTGAATTGTGACACCCATCATATAAGATAATACAGCCGGTTGTAATCCTGTGGTGTAGGAGTTTACCAAATAAAATAACGGTTCATCTGACAATACCTTTGTACATAATTCTATAAAAGAAAAGATATTCTCTTCTATCTTCCAAATTTCTCCTTTGGGTCCCCTTCCATAAGATGGGGGATCCATTATAATTCCATCATATTTGTTTCCTCTTCTAATTTCTCTTTCTACAAATTTTACACAATCATCTACTATCCATCGAATAGGCGCATCCTTTAGTCCGGAAGAAATTGCATTTTCTTTTGCCCATGTTACCATTCCCTTTGATGCGTCTACATGTGTGACAGCTGCCCCGGCCCTTGCTGCAGAAACAGTAGCTCCACCAGTATATGCAAATAAATTTAATACTTTGATATTTTTTTCTGGATTTTGTTTCTTCCTATTAGTAATGAGTTCACGAAACCAATCCCAGTTAACGGCTTGTTCCGGGAACAATCCGGTGTGCTTAAAACTAAATGGTTGTAAATTAAAAGTCAAATCTTTATATTGAATCTTCCATTGTTTTGGTAAATCAAAGAGGTGCCACTCACCTCCACCTTTTTTACTTCTATGATAATGCGCATTTCTATTTTTCCACCCACTATTTTTCTTTGGAGTGTTCCAAATTACCTGAGGGTCCGGTCTTACCAAAGTATAATTCCCCCAACGTTCCAGCTTTTCTCCCTCAGAGCAATCTACAACTTCATAATCTTTCCAACCATCTGCAATCCACATAATTTATTACCTCTTTCTTCTAATATTAATTACTTAGCTTATATTTTCTTGTAACAGTTCAACCAACAACATGAACTGTTATGTTATAAATCCATATACAATCAGACAAAAACAGCCAGATGAATCTCCAAACAAAGAAATATTTTGTGTTGATACGTGAACAATCAGCAATTTCATTACCTCTATCTGTACTATTAATGAAATATTTTCTAAATATAAATAAAATATTGAGCCTCTTAAGTATATCATATAACTATAACTTCTAACAAGATTCTTCTTAATTACAGAGGCATCATTGATAACATTTTTTACTGATTACACGAAACTTTTGAACCAGTAACAACATTTTAGGTGGGTCGGTGTTTTTACTACGCACTTTCTCACTTTTTATTAACAATCATTCTAATTATTTTTTAATATTTTTCTTATTGACGAAATACAAAAAAAACAATAAACTATTATTGTAAAATGAATTTCAATTTCACAAAAACCAATTTTTTTATTAATTATTCACATTAAACAATTTAAATTATGGAGGTAATTTATATGGGTATTTTAACAAGATTCAAGGATATTATGTCCTCAAACATCAACGCACTTTTGGACAAGGCTGAAGATCCTGAAAAGATGATCGAACAATGTTTAAGAAATTTAAATAGCGATCTTGGGAAAGTAAAATCAGAGACCGCTGT
Organism: Lachnospiraceae bacterium; assembly: GCA_017399885.1. GTDB lineage: Bacteria > Bacillota > Clostridia > Lachnospirales > Lachnospiraceae > CAG-411. Next base: position 4,663 of record JAFQAU010000181.1, on the reverse strand, counting down.
GGTTATGGCAGAAGAACAACGTTCGAAACGCGAATTGGACGAATGTATAAACGAAATGAATAAAATGCAACAATTCGCAGTAAAAGCATTAGAAGCTGGAAACGAAGACGACGCAAGAAAGTTCTTAGAGAAAAAAGGTGCATTGGCAAGCAAACAAGAAGGTTTGCAACAAGCATATAATTTAGCTTCTACGAATGCAACAAATATGAGAAATATGCATGATAAGCTTGTAAAGGATATTTCCGAGCTACAATCACGTAAAGAAATGATCAAGGGAAAAATGGCTGTTGCCAAGACACAGGAACGTTTAAATAAAATGACCTCAAGTTTAAATGGAAATAGTTCTATTTCCGCATTTGAAAGAATGGAAGCAAAAGCAAATGCTGCTATGGACAAAGCAAATGCAATGGCTGAGTTAAACGCAGGTCCAAAAGATAGTCTTGAGGATTTAACAGCAAAATATGCGAATTCATCTTCAAGTGTAGATGACGAGTTAGCCGCATTAAAGGCAAGCCTAGGACAACAACAAATGTAAAAAGATATAAGAAATTGGCTATGTAATAACAAAACAGGCTGTTAACCCTTAGGATAAGTTCCTGGTCAACAGCCTAATTTTTTGTTTATATGTTCATATTTAAAATATCATGAATAACGAAAGGAGTCACTTATGGTAATTCAACACAAATGTAACAATTGTGGCGCTGACATGATTTTTAATGCTGAAACTGGTATGTTATACTGTGAAAGCTGTGGTACGAATATAGATATATCACAAATGAATATGGAGCAGCAAACACAAAATACATTTAATGAATTTGTATCAACTGCTAGTGAAAGTACATATGATAATGACGAGGCCACCCAATACCAATGTAAAAACTGTGGTGCTGTTTTAATAACTGATAATGATACCTCAGCAACTACTTGTAGCTTTTGTGGCGCAGCAATGATCCTTGGTGATCGATTAACCGGAGAGCTAGCACCAACAAAAGTAATTCCATTTACCATTAGTAAAGAACAGGCACAGGAAGCCTTCAAAAAATGGTGTAAGAAAGGGTTATTAACCCCTAAAGGATTTATGAGTGCTAATAGAATCAAAAGTATTACAGGAATGTATGTACCTTTCTGGCTATTCGATTTGGAAGGAGACGGAGAATACTTTTCAAATTGTACCAAAGTCAGAAGCTATACACAAGGCGACTATCGTATTACCGAAACCAAGCATTACGATGTGTATAGGCATGTAAATTTACATTATAATAAAATTCCTGTGGATGCATCTGAAAAGATGGATGATTTACTTATGGATAAACTAGAACCTTTTGATTACAACAATCTTCAAACATTTCAAACACCCTATCTATCTGGCTATATAGCCGAGAAATATAACTTTACGGATGAACAATTATATCCCCGTGTAAAACAACGTACAGAAGAGTATATGAAGGATTATGTTCGTGATACAATGAGGGAATATAGCTCAAACACATTTGTAAGACAGTCGGTAGATATAAGACCAAAAAATACTTATTATACACTACTTCCTGTTTGGATGTTATGCTACAATTATGAAAAAAACGACTATACCTTTGCCATGAATGGACAAACCGGCAAAATTGTAGGTAAACCACCTATTAGTAAAGGAAAAGTGTTTACTCTTTGGGGCATACTTGGTATTTTACTATTTGTCATTGTTAAAGTTATAGCATATTTGATAGGAGGTGTATGGCTATGAGACATTACTTAAAGAAGAAAATATACCTCCTTCCTGCATTTCTCCTATTATGCTTCTTTTTATCTTTCTATTGTTCCACAATGATAGAAGGTTCAACAGATGTTAAAAGGGTCTATGACTATGGAGATATCCTTAGCCAGGAAGAAGAAGAACAATTAGAGGAATTAAGTGATTCCTACTATAAGAAAAATAAATATAACTATTTAATTGTAACAACATCAACCCGCCAAGAATACGAAAGAGAATTATCCTCTAATCTTGAATATGATTGCGAATTATATTCTGAAGCATTTTATGCAGATTTTATAGATACTTATGGTACAAGTATGCAGGACTGTACCATACTAACCATTGATATTTCTGATAACCGTTATGCAGATGTATCAGGACAAGAAAATTTAAAGGTCAAGCTGGATAATAACCGATGCGATCTTGTATTTGAAAACATAAAATCATATCTTTCAGATGGTGACTATGGAACTGCATGTGAAAAATATATGTCTTATGTAAATAAATATATTTCGTTTAAGCCGGGTGTAAATCCAAATTTAATAATATTTAAGCTATGGTTTCAAATCCTATTGTCATTTGGTATAAGTACAATTATCCTAATAATTTTGGTAGTCAATTCAGGCGGTAAAATAACTACAAACTCACGAACATATCTAGATCAAGCAAACTCTAGATTGTTAGGACATCATGATCATTATATTCGCACCACTACCAAGCGCACTAAAATTGAACGTAATAACAGTAGTTCTGGTGGTGGCAGTAGTAGTGGCGGTGGCGGAAGTCACGGTGGTGGACATTTTTAACAATGTCCTTATCATATATTTTATATATTAAACAATCATAACACGTGCAAAGATTGTATGCATAAAACTGTGTCAAAACAATTGAAACAACAATATAGAGAACTATTAAAAAGAATTAATTCTATTTGAATTAGGGTGTCAACTGTACTTTCTACTTATTCTTTCATATTATATAAAATAGCTATGCAAACATCTATTGTACTTTTGGCATCTTAATTCCATCTGACATATACTAAGTTTAAATATGTTTATGTCAATATAACACATTATAAGCACCAAGACGAAATGAAGTACAAGTCTTGAATGAAAGAAAGAGAGGTAACTACTATGGGATTTTTTAGTGGACAATTAGCAAACGTTGTTGAGTGGGAAGAATTTAGAGATGATATGATTTTTTGGAAATGGTCTAACCGAGAAATAAAAAAGGGTAGCAAACTTATTATTCGCCCAGGACAGGATGCCATTTTTTTAAATAGTGGAAGAATTGAAGGAATTTTTAAAGATGATGGGGAATACGATATCGAGTCACAAATCATTCCTTTTTTATCAACTTTAAAAGGATTTAAGTTTGGTTTTAATTCAGGAATGCGTGCGGAAGTTCTTTTTATCAATACGAAAGAATTTCAAGTAAAATGGGGAACAAAAAATGCAATAAATATACCATCCCCTCAACTCCCTGGAGGACTACCTATTCGTGCAAATGGTATGTTTAATTTTAAGGTAAACGATTACATGGCTTTAATTGATAAAATTGCTGGTGTAAAAGAGTCATATTTGGTAGACGATGTAAAACAAAGAATCCTATCAATTATTGATCAATTATTGATGAAATGGATTACTAAAGAAGGAAAAGATATGTTTAACCTTTCTGCAAATGCATTTGACATTGGTAACGGAATAAAAACAGACTTAGATATGCAAATTTGTGATTTAGGTCTTACCATAACAAATTTTACTATTATGAGCTTTAATTATCCAGAAAACATCCAAAACATGATCAATAAGACAGCTGAACAATCTATGATTGGTGATGTAAACCGTTATCAACAAATTTCAATGGTTGATGGTATTGCATCTGGAAAAGTTCAAGGAGGCGGTATAGCTTCTGATATGACAGGTATGATGATGGGCATGACAATGGCAAATCAAATGATGCAAAATATAAATACAAATATGCAACAATTTAACCAGCCAAATAACAATATGCAAGCATCTTATGCCGGAAACAATTCCCCATCTAACAAACCAAATTTCTGTCCTAACTGTGGTCAAAAAACTTCTGAAGCCAATTTCTGTCCTAACTGTGGCCAAAAATTAGTATAAAATATTATTTTAAGAACCTTAGAGATGTAATAATACTTTCTCTAAGGTTCTTTTTCTGTGAAAGTGCGGTACCAATTCAGGTATGAGCTGTCACTTTACGTGCAGTTACGTTGCTGCATGACCTTTGTAACAATCTCCTTATATATCTACTCTCTGTGCACTATTTTACTAAAACACGTAACACGTTAAGTAAAATATGTGTGTTCACATCCTCCGTTTTTTTTTACTTTATAGGACGCATTTTTCTATATAGGAACAAAGCGTGTAAACTGCATCTGCAATACTATATTATCTCATGTGCTTGTATGCTTTTCCTCACCGAATTGGGTACCCAGTACATCTTGTTCTGGTCAAGCTTTTTTGTAACAGAAACGTCCAATAAATTTAAACAGTTTATCACATGTTATTGTACCACTTATAAACCTTAGGATTTTCGTGCACATCCTAGCGGAGCATCTTTTACTTTATAGGACGAACTTTCCTATAAAGCAAAAAGACTATAATCCATTAGAATTATAGTCTCTACAAAGGCGACTACCAGATTTGAACTGGTGATCAGGGTGTTGCAGACCCGTGCCTTACCACTTGGCTAAGTCGCCATATTTAATTATATTCTGCAATTAAAATATTATGATACAAAAAAAGCAGATTCATATCAATTAGTTGATTATTAAACCAAAATGACTCCTACGGGAATCTAACCCGTGTTACCGCCGTGAAAGGGCGATGTCTTAACCGCTTGACCAAGGAGCCTTATTTTAACTCCCCGAGTTGGGCTCGAACCAACAAC
>JAFQAU010000180.1 GCA_017399885.1 Lachnospiraceae bacterium | reverse complement strand
TTAATTTTAGCAAAGAAGGTGATGCCTGCCAAGAGGAAAATAAAAATTAATACACATTTTTTTGGGGGAAAGCATAAGTGCGCTTTACCAGTGTGGATAACTTGGAAAGGATTGAGAAAAAATGTGAAAATAATCCACATCGTCAAAAAGGCAGGCTATAAAATAGGTTTACCTTTTGGAACTGTTTGGACTCCGGCAATATTGCATTCTGTTTGGGATGCGTTGGGATTTTTGATTTGATATCTAAAAGTATCGGAGTTTTAAGTTAAACATGAGAAAGTAAAGATTTGAATTTGAGGAGCTGTTATCTATGAAGATTGAATATAGAAAAGCGGATATAGCAGATGCAGAATTACTAATAGATATTTATAATTCTGCGTTTTATACTGATTATGTTAAATATGGCGAATGTCCTGCGTATGGAAAGACTAAAGAAATGATGGAGAAATCCATAATAAATTATCCCAAATTTATTATTTTATATAATAGTAAACCAGTTGGTTGTATTTCTTGCAAAAAGGTGGATGTGGGAATATATGAAGTTGGCTGTTTGTGTGTTGTTCCAGAGTTTCAAGGTAAAGGAATTGGAACGCAAGCAATTAAATTTGTAACATCGTACTATGAGGATTGGGATAAATTTACTTTAATCACGCCTGTAGACAAAAAGGAAAATGTAAAGTTTTATACAGAAAAATGTGGATTTGATATAGTATCTATTGAAATGGATGGAAATATTAAAGTTGTACGATTTGTTTTAGAAAGATAAATTTGAATTCTCACTTGAGGTATTTTAAGGGATTTAATAACTGTTATATCTTGTTATAAAAATCTCGTCAAACCATTGAAAACACTAAAGTTTTCGTGGGTGTCCTCTTCATCACATCTTGTATCGTGTTATATCATTCCACCCTTGTTTATGACCGCTGATAAGGGAAAAAACAAGGGAAAGAAATGATAAGTAATGAAAAAATTTAGGAGGGAAAGATGAAAAAAAGGAACAAAATCATATTGATTGTAATAATAGTTTTTTTGCTATTGTTTTTGGGAATGTCATATTTTATAGGAACGCAAGTTTTTATGGGGTCTACCCAATTGGTTACTTGTGAAGATACATCAAAAGTGAAAGATACTTTTTGGGAAAGATACAATATGGATTACGATGTTTTCTGCAATACATACTCCGTTGAGAAAATAGAAATTACTTCAACTTTTGATGGGCATATAATACCGGCAGATTACATATACGCGCTTGGAAAAGAAGGAAATAAGGATAATTCAACAGCTATTTTGGTACATGGTCTTGGTGGAAATCGTTATACCAATTATCCTTTGGCAGAAATGTTTTTGCAAAAAGGATATAATGTTTTGACGTATGACCAAAGAAGTAGCAACGAAAATACTGCTCAGTATACTACGTTTGGATATTGGGAAAAATATGATTTGATAGATTATATTGATTATGTATATGCCCATGCACCAGAACAAGTGATAGGTATATGGGGGACTTCTTTTGGTGGAGCAACAGCAGGATTGGCAATGGGAGAGAAGGATGTTGAACGTAAGGTGGATTTTTTGATTCTGGATTGTCCGGTTAGTGATATGAAATGGATGGTTGAAGAAGAAATGAGAAAAATGGATATTGGATTGCCAATTCCATATATGACATTTTGCGGTAATATTATCAATAAAATCGAATTGGGATTTGGTTATGAGGATGCAAATGTATGTGATGCAATTATAGACATCCAAATACCGGTATTGGTAATAAATAGTGAAGCAGATACCTTAACGCCACAGTTTATGGGACAAGATATATATGATGCAATACATAATGATGCAATCAAAATGATTTGGACAGTAGATGATAGTGAACATACGGAAATGTGGCTGGATTATAATCAAGAATATAGAGAAAAAGTTGAGGAACTATTGAATTCTTTGAAGTAAGGATTTTTTATTAATTGCGAAATACCCTGAGTACAAATCGAAGATTTGTGCGATGGGTGTATTTCGCTCTGCGAGGCACAAGTTAGAAATTATTATTTCGTAGTATATTGTAGACAAAGAAGGGATGTGAACTATGGGGAAGCTTAATGTTGATGGAACAGACATACAGGTATTACAAATTTTAATATGAGACGCTATTTCTATACATATAAGACAGCTGAGGGAATGGCTGTCTTGTTTCGTTTAGTAAGCTAAAGCTTTTGAAAAGAATAAATTTGATGTCGATTATTTGCTATCATGGTCATTTGTTGCAAATGATGAACTTTGGAATTTGCTACCTATTGATAGTTTATTAAATTTTAGCTGAAATAGTATAATTTGAAGCCAATATAAACAATAAGTGGAGGAAGAAATGTATTTAGAAAGCAAAAATTTTATTGTACGAAAGTTAGAGTTGGAAGACAGAGAATATATCAAAGCCTTAGAAGAAACAAGACCTTGGGCAAAAGGAATGTTGAAATTTAAAGATTCCCTGTCGGGAGGAGACGGATTTGACTATTTTGAACCTTTATGGGCGGAATACATGAATGAAAACTATTTTTGGTGTATATTTAGGAAAGATGGACAGTTTTGTGGAGATGTACAATTAGACCGGAATAGTGAAACAGAATACCACTTTTATATACAGCTCATGGATGATGCAAAAATAGAAGGATTTGGTACAGAACTGTTCGAACAGCTTATTGAAGAAATTATAAAAGAATCTGGGGCAAAATATCTGGAGTTTGAATTGTGGAATTCGGAAGATAAGGCTAGAGTGATATTTGAGGAAGCAGGATATGATATGACAGATGGTAACTGGGAGTATAGCTGTTAATTTTGGTGTTCCATATGCGCATTGCATATAAGGACAGGTTACAACTTTACCGGATAGTAAATAGAGAAGTAAAGTAGGTTTAAATTACAAAGGGAATTGGGCAGAAAGGCTTTGAGAAGTATGGGTGAAAGGAAAATATCAGATATTGCAAGGAAAGTGTCTACAGAAGATTATTTGCACAAAGTAATGGAGATTTTAGAAGCAGAAGATGGCAGAACATTTGAGGAAAAGAAATGTGAAGTAATAGAATTTCTTAAGGATAAAGAAGATGCGTTGTTGGAAAAGAGAGTGCTAGAAGCAGCCATAAATGATGAAACAGGAAAATGTTTGAAGCAAAAGTTTTGGCAGACAGGAGATAGAATACAGGCAACTCCTGAGGTTTTACTGCGTAAAGTTTGTGAATTAGATAGGGAAAATTATATTAAATTGCAAAAAGAAAATTCTTTTATGAAATCAATGCTTAAAGAAGAGTCATATCAGACATTATTTTGGAATGAGCATATACAGGATAAATCTTTAATGCTAACGATTGAAGTGGCAGGAGAATATGCAGGGTATTGTGGCATTAATAATTTGTCTAAGGATAAGTGGGAAATTTCCATAGAATTACTTAAGTGCTGGCAGCATCAAGGGATTGGATACAAAGCAATAAAAGTTATGCTGACAGAGTTAAAAGAGCGTCTAAATGTAAACGAATTCCGTATTAAAGTGGAACCGGATAATTATGCCAGTCAAAAGCTTTTTGAAAAGTTGGGAGCAGTTCCTTATGGAATAGCAGAATTTATGTTACATAAAGAAGAGGATATTATTCGGTGTGAGGAAGAAAATATGGAGGCAATCGATGATAAGTTGGTGACTGTTGCTGAAAAATTTGGTGTAGATCCACGAAAATTATTAAGTCATGTATTGGAATATAAACTTGAATGGTGAGGGGAATAATATGCATTTAATAAAAACAGTTCGAGGAGATATTACAAAAATAAATGATGTAGAAGCTATTGTAAATGCAGCTAATAATTCACTGTTAGGTGGTGGAGGGGTTGACGGTGCAATTCACAAAGTGGCAGGACCAGGACTTTTAGAAGAATGTAGAACTCTTCATGGTTGTGAAACAGGACAAGCTAAGATTACAAAAGCATACAATTTGTCATGTGATTATGTGATACACACAGTAGGACCGATTTGGAAGGGTGGAGAAAGTAAGGAAGAGGAACTTCTTGCAAGCTGTTATTTTCATACTATGCAGCTGGCATTGGAACACGGAATAAGAAGTGTTGCATTTCCTTCTATATCAACAGGAGTTTATAGATTTCCTGTAGAACTTGCAGCGAAAATCGCAGTAAAAACAGTAAATCGATTTTTAGAAGACAATCCAAATTGTTTTGACTTTGTTGAGTGGGTGTTATTTGATGCAATGACAGAACATGCTTATGAAGCAGAGGTTGATAAGCTGTATGAAAGCTTAAATTAAACAAAGACTATAACTAAAATAGGAAGAACATGTTATGAATAGGGATGAATTATGTTCTATTGGAACGATATTTGTGGAAGATGAAAAGTATGTGCTCAGCAGATATGAAGAGAAGGAGCGAGACTTGTATTTTAAAGCATGGAATGAAACTTTTGAAAACTCGCTAGTGCAAAACGATGAGAATTTTAAGAGGAAATCATGGGAAGATGTTATGACGGACAGAAATAAATTGCAACTTAAGGTAATAGACAAAGGTACAAAAGAGTATGTTGGCGAAGTCGTACTTATGAAATTAGATATGGTTATGCCGGAGTTGGGAATTCAATTACTTCGAAAGTATCAGGGACAGGGAATTGGAACTCGGATAATGAAGTTATTTGTTAATCAGTTGAAATCTATTATGAAAGTAGAATCTTTTTCTGTAAGAATCCGCTCTGATAATTATGCTAGTCAAAGAATGTTTGAAAAAATGGGAATAGTTAAAATTGGTGAGGAAGAAAAAGAACATGCACAGTTGATGTACGAACTTATGATGACTATGGGGAAAGAAAAATTTGAAAAGGCTATTGGGAAAGACTTTGAAAGTACGCAAGTATATACAATTTGCTATAAGTTATATGGTTTGTAACAGAGAAGAAGTGAAGAAATTGGTAATTTACTAATTTTTTAGCATGGATATGTATGATAATATAGAAAAATGGTCATGTCAAAAATTAGGGAAATAAGTTTGGAGATTTTGTGCGTAAGAAAATATTGTGTATTTTCGGTATTCTCTGCCAATGTAAGAAACACTTTATCTGCCTGTTTTACATACAATGCTGCCGACGAATCATTTTGAATAGACACAGCATCCAACACAATCTGTACTTTTGCTTCTTTGTCCGTATCTACCTTTATGCTTCCGTTGGTAAGAGTTCCGGACACCAGATAGGTACCTTCCTTTTCTATGGTAACCGTACTTCCATCCACATTTACACCGTCGGAATCGCATTGTGCCACATCACCATTTAGTTGGATTTTCACGCAGGAATCCAACTGATAATCCGCTTTTAAATCTCTGTCCGAAAACATTTCCGAAGGGTCAATTTCTACACTTATCACTTCCTGCTGTGTATCGGTTCCCGTAGAAGCAGAATCCTTTCCATCGGATGAATTAGAACATCCCATTAAATTTAATGCCAACATGGCACAACAAAACATACTAAATCTTTTTCTCATAATCCATACCTCCAATTAATGGTAACCATTCTGACCACTCTATATGATGATACCGGAGCAAAAGGTATTTTCCCCAACATAGCCACAAATTGCTTCGCACTTTATGAATGACATGGCTGAACTGTTACCAATTTTGTTTATTGTATAATATGCTTATGATTTTTTACAAGATTTTGAGGCGAAAAATCATGAAAAGTTCACATTTTAAATTACCGTTAAGAGGATAAAGCAAAGTATATGCTTCCTGTAAATAGAACAAAGCATTCTGTAAACAATCTTCTCAAACTTTTGAACGCAAATTTAAATTACACGATACAGGAATTCCCCCCTATATGAACGCTTGAACATTTAATATTCCACAGTAAAACATGCTTTCCAACTTATATTGCATTATAATATAAATAATAATAACCATTGTACACTTATTAAATGACATGGCTGAACTATTCCTTTGATTAATTTTTCATTTGGATATATAAAAGATACATGCAGATGATATGATATGAAACGGGAGGTAACATTATGTATCAAATATTATTAGTAGAGGATGACCCTCAAATCCGCGAAGTCATTGAAGATTATTTTAGCGAAAAAGGAAAACATTTTTTACAATTGCACTTAGCCAGAGATGGCTACGAAGGATTACATCAAATACAGCAATCCAAGTTTGATTTAGTCCTTTTAGACATTATGATGCCGGGCTTGGACGGATTTGCCTTGTGTAGGGAAATTAGGCAAAAAAGTATGATTCCCATTGTATTTTTAACCGCGAAAAACCGAGAAGAGGATTTGCTTTATGGATATCAGATTGGTTGTGACGACTATATTGTAAAACCATTTTCCATCGCCGCATTATATGCCAAAGTAGAAGCATTGTTAAAACGGTCCAACGGATTAATGGGAGCAAACCTTTTGCAGGTGGGTAATATCCGTCTGATGCCTGCAACCTATGAAGTAACGGTAGAAGGAACGCCGGTTCTTTTGCCCCCAAAGGAATATGCACTTTTGAAATTTTTCATGGAGCATAAAGGGCAGGTATTATCTCGCGACATGATTTTAGATTGCATTTGGGGCTACTCTTATACAGGAACAGACAGGGTGGTAGATAACCACATAAAAAAACTGAGAAAAGCTTTGGGAAAAAGCGGCGCGTTGATAAAAACCGTGATTACCCGAGGCTATCGAATGGAGGAGAAGTAATTGAATATTTTATCACTTAGAAAAAAGAAGTACATACGATCCCAAAAGAAAAGAAGTTTATTTTCCTTTTGGTTATGGACCTGGTTGCCGTTATTTTTTATTGCAGCCGTTGCCATTGTTGTGGGAACCGCTATCGCTCACTCCTACGTGTGCGACCAATTTGCCATAAAATTCGAAAATACCATAAGCGCACTGCATCTTAACCGAGACTGGGAACACGGAACCGATTATGCAGAGAAAAAGTATCAGGAAGAACGAAAAAAAGGGAAAGAAGAGGCACAGGCCTACGCCCGTTTTCAATTAGAATATGTAATCAATCAGTTTTTGATTCACGATATCTATGGTATCCTTATGAACGAAGAAAAAGAGCCTCTTGCAACCACCAGTCAATGTATTTATTTTCGACACAGTAAGCTGGAAAAAACAGAGGATACAAAAGAATGGAAAAACATCTGGTATCAATGCAAGGATGTGGATATTGTAGAAGAACTACAAGAGATTATGAAAAACTATTCCAAAACCGGAAACGACTCGTATGCATTTGTGTTTGACTCTGTATATATCAAAGGCATGGAATTTTTACCGGAAACCTTGTGTATTTTGGACGGAGAGAACGTAATTGACACAATTACCTTTTCTTTAGAACGTAAGGACCTTTCCGGATATGGATACTTAAAGCAGTTGCTCAATCTTACTACCAACCGTAATATGCTTTCCAAGTATTCTTCCCTCTCTATGTTTGGTTATGAGGATTGGGACCAGGAGTATTTGAACTTTTTCACATCCACCGCACACAAAACAAACTATGAGGAATTATCTTTTTACAAGTACGCTTCATCTCAGTTTGAAGGACGTCTCCTTGAAAAAATCACCGTGGAAGATCAGACATATTATGTGATGCTTGGTGCCATGTATGAACCCATGGATGCCCTATTCCCATACGTGATGTTTGCCTATATTGCCGGCTTTTTATTTACTGCAAGCTTTGCCCTTGCAATATCCAGCAAATTTTACAACATCTATCAGGCAGAATATGTGTTACAGGAGCGACAACGAAATTTTTCCGATGCTTTGGCCCATGACTTAAAAACACCACTCATGGCAATTTCCGGATATACGGAAAATCTGTTAGAACAAATTCATCCGGAGAAGCAGGAGCATTATCTAAAAGAAATTCAATCTAATGTTTCTTACATGAATGATTTGGTTGGACAAGTTTTGGAATTGGCAAAATGGAACCATACGGTAAAGCTAGAGAAAGAGACTGTAAATTTACGTGATTTAGTAGAACAAGTAATATCCATACATAAAAATCTGGCAGAAGAAAAACAGTTATCTGTTCATGTAGCTGGAGAGTCTTCCATAATGGCCTCCCCGGAATACTTGCAGCGAGCCATTGCAAATTTATACACAAATGCGTTGACCTTTTCGCCGGAACATCATTTTATTTATTTCAAATTAGAACCAACGTATATGGAAATCACCAATACCGGTGTGGAAATTTCCCAGGAAGATTTAGAGGAGTTATGGAAACCGTTTGTAAAGGGCGACAAAAACCGCTCTGAAAAGAGAGGACACGGACTTGGTCTTTCCATTGTGAAGGAAATCATGGATTTGCATGATTTTAGCTGTGAAATAACCAGCGGAAAGGATTGTGTTACTGTAAAATTGTATTTTTAATGAAATGAACTCTCGGAATCTTGAGCGTTCATGCTAGCTAAACTCTGGCAATGCACTTTGAAAAGTAAATATTATGTGTGGAACGAAAAAATTGCATGAGAAATAAACATAGCTGGCACTATGTTTTAAAAAGTGGTATTATAGTTCATAGGATTATGCTACATCCAAAATCAACTTTTGCAGGGAAGATTCAGATGGCAAATCCCATGCATCCAGATGCTGTAACATCAGGATGTGATAGAGGCGGCAGTACCACATCTTAGTAGAGCGGTGTCTGCCGTCTTCTAATTTAAAATCTAATTTCTCGCGTTTATTTGAACGTTCTACAGAGGTTCTTGCATTGTATTCCAGCTTCCATTCTTTGCTGCTTCTTGGCGGATTGTTAAATAATCTTGGATTATCATTCATAACCAAATGAACAGTGCGACCATATTTAGCATCAGAGCATGGGTTGTCGCAGGTACAGGAAATGCAACCGTTTTTCTTGCTGATTTTTGGACATTTAAATTTTGTTCTACCTTTGGCAACTTCAGTACCGTCACGACGCATACGACAACCAGCTCTGCAGATTGGAACACCATCTGAATCAATGGTAAAGTCGTCTTTGTAGACAGGTGGTCTTCCGCCTTTGCCGTTAAGGTCGATAAAAGGTGTTATATTTTCACGTTTACAGTATTGATAATAAGGCATTGCATCATGTGCAGAATCCAAAAGAAGTTTGGATACTTTATAATTAGGAAGAAATGACTTCATGCGAAAAAAAGCGTGCAAAAATCCATGGGAGTCATGTTTTGAAGCACAAGAAAAATGAGGAAATACCGGCAGGTCACTTTGGGAATCTACAAGCATGTATAAATCATATCCGTGATAAAAACAGTCGCGGGAAGAATCCCAGCCTATATCACAATCAGGCTGTGAAAAATAACGGTCACATTTACAGTCAGTAATTCCGTTTTCCTTACAGTCACAGATACGTTTTTTACGTTCCCGATGCAAAGTAACAACCGGTGTTCCGTCACCGGCTAAGGCAAGTGATCAATTATGAATAAGTCCCTTAGAAACAGAAATATCAAGAAACTCTTTTTTGTAGATTTTAAAAAGAGATGCATAAGGCTGTTCTTCAAGTTGGAAGTCAGTATTTTCAAGCTGTGGCAGTAGTTCGGCAACAGTAACTTTTTCAACAGAATCTGCTTTTGTACCTTTGGTTTTAGGCTTTTTAACCTTTGATTTTAAAGGATGAACGTGTGGAGACAGATGATTATCATCAGAATTCCACATGCGTTTCAAAAAGTCATAAAAGGTGCCAACACCGGGAGTATTACCTACTTCAAAGCCACTGAGAATGGCAAAAAGAGGATTCATTTTAAGTTGTGCAGCCCACGCGGTTAAAGAAGTAACTTTAAATTCAATGGACAATAAATAAGAACGCTGCATACAGGAAGGAGTTCTTGGAGCAGGACCGAATTTAGAATATTTATCAGCCATAACAACATCGGTATATGATAAATCAAGGTTCCAAAAACGTTCAATGATATCCCATGTAGAACGAGCAAGAGCATCAGGATTAGGATAATATTTACGAAGATTAGCAATAACAAAGTTTTGGTAGTCAGCATGACTGCCGCAGTTAACAGGTAACATAAAAAATCGCCTCCATATCGAAAAATGATTGCCGCCGCAAGCGACGGTTCTTATTAATCAATAGGCGCGAAGCGCCGCATTTTTCGAGACGTTTGTCAAGTGTTTTTGGCAAAAAAAGTGGGGGATTTTATAAAAAGAGGAATCTGAAAGCCTTGTATTTATTGGCTTAAAGATTCCGAGAGATTATTATTTTGTTATGGATGGAGGTAGTTTTTATTAAGACGCTATACATAATTGGAAATGGATTTGATATTGCTCATAATTTGGATACAAGATATTGGAGGTTTAGAGAACATCTTGAAGCAGTGGATCCTTACTTTTTAAGAATGTTTGAAGGATTATATAACATACAACCTCTGGATGATACGGAACCTTGGTACACACAAGAAGCACAAGAGAGATGGGATAAAACGGTCAATAACGATTTGTGGAGTGCTTTCGAAGATAAAATGGGAAGACCAAATACGACAGAAATGGTTGAACAATCGGAATGTGTAACGGAAGGAATGCCCATGGTGAATATTCGTGACCATATGGATATTTACTGGAAGGAGCAATTTGGATTTGTTTCAAAGTTGCAAAGTTATGTAAAAGAGTGGATAGAATCAGTAGATACTGACAGCGTTGAGTGCAGAAGGAAAGCCTTAAAAGATAGCGATGATATCTTTTTGAATTTTAATTATACAGATATTTTGGAAAAAGTGTATGGTATTGAAGATGTTTTGCATATTCATGGAGGAGTAAGTTCTGTATGTGATATTCCGCCGATTATGGGACATTGTAATAAAAGAGATATACAACAGCATAGGTTGTGGGCAAAGGAAGCAGATGAGGTTTATTCAGAGGTAGAGGCAAGTGTTTTAGATGCAGTAGCGGATTATTTAGAGGAGATATATAAAGATACACGAGAAAGAATTTTTTTAAATAAATATTTTTTTGAAAGGCTTCAGAATGTTAATCATGTTGTTGTAATTGGGTGGTCCGCCGGTGATGTTGATATTCCCTATTTAAAGGAAATAATAAGCAAAGTAGATGAAAGTGCAACATGGACAGTATATTGGTATGATGATATATCTTATAATTCCTTGCAAAAAGCATTTATAAATGAAGGTATCACTGACAAGAAAAGGATTCATTATATTCAATCAAATGAATTTTGGGATAAGTAGAATATTGGAAGGTAAGATAAAAAAATATGAAACATTTATTAAGAGATAATGCTCTTGAGGCATGGAGTATGACAGTTAAATACTGCTATGATATTTTGGATGGGAAGGCAACACTTAGTTATAGAAAAAACTTTGTATCTTCATTACATAATGCTGTTGAGTTGTTCATAAAGCAAAGAATGTTGGATATTAATGATTTTAGGGTTGTTGAAATAAAGAATGGAGTAATGGCTGATGGGCAACCAGCAAAAGATTATTTTAATTCTTCGAATTTAAATGATTATTTTTTAGGATTAAATCAAGAACAAATGAAACCATTCTTTTCTGTTGAATTTAATAAATTATCTACTTATTCAAAAGAATTGTTTGCAGAGTATTATAACCAAACAGGAAATAAGGGGATTGTGTGCGATGCAATGAAGAAGCTGACAATTCTAAGAAATAACGAAATGCACTTTTATATCGATAAAAATATGTTTTTGTCAGAAGAAGATTTTTGTGAATTGCATAATTTTATGATTACATTTTATGAAATTTTGCAAAAATATAGTTTGTTGCCGTTTTGGGGAGAACCGGGAAGAGGAGAATATTCAAAGCTTTCTTTTCGGAAAGAAAAATTAGAACATTTCACATATAAGAAGGCTGTTAAAAACTCTATATTTGTGAAAAAACTAAAGGAAAATGTTGCTGTTCAAATTTTTCCAGAAATAGGTTCATCCGCATATGAGATAGCTGAGAGTATTGCTTTTGTTCTAAGTGATAAGTATGATGCTAAAAAATTTGGCGATTTGTGGACGTATATTGAACTGATGCTTGAATATGACCTATTAACTTACGAAATTGTGGAAGAAGAATATGAATGTGAAGAAGAGGATAATGTATATTACGGTTGTAATAGATATCGAACTTTTTCAGTGAATATCTAATATCGCGTACATAAACAAAAAACTGAACTGCTCAGAAACATCAGAGCAGTTCAGTATAAAGTATTATTTCTTTTTATATACAAGCCGACTAAAGGAACGGCTGTCTTTTTTCATGTAGTAAGCTAGGATTGCATAAGCTAATAAAAGTGAGGCACAGTGTGCGCGCGGAAACAGATAAAGACATCCCTTAGCCATAGTATGAAAAGAAGCAGGCAGATGAAACTCATCAAGTACTTCAGGTGTGCGACTTGCCCTGCCTTTTCTGACAAGTTCGGAAAATTTAAATGCCTCTTTGGTATCAAGTCCCAGCGAAAGAGCAGAGTCGAAAATGTCATCTCTCGTAAAACATGGGAAGTCCATAAATTCCGGTTGTTTCATTAACTTTAGAAGCTCCCATGAATTATCAAAGACGCTAAGTTCTACATCTTTAAAAGTAGCGTGGGCACAACCATATAGTCTTGTCATATCAGAGAATGTTTTTGGTTTTAATTCTCTATACAGCGAGGCTTCCGTATCGTTAAGAGCAGTGGTGTTAATCAAATCATTCCATGTGATAGAACGAAGTTCTTTTAAAGAAATGTCATTTATGTAAATACCTGTTTTTCGCTGCATGATAACGATATTATTTTCAATATTAAAACCAAGTAATAGGATTCGACGCATATTATGGTCGCGAATGTTCCAGGCATTTCCGGTCAGGCATAAATCGCCATCTTCTAAATATCCTTGCATTTCTGTATAGTCATGAATTGTCTGTTCGGCTGGTAAAACAAGGAAACCGGATTGTTTCATGGTTATCACTTGTTTATCGCTATCCTTATTCAATGAGCCAAGTGGTACAATTTCGTTTTCGGGATAAAGTGTTTCTAATACCCGTTTTGCAAAAGGACGAAATTCTTCACTGATATTATATTCAAAGGACATAGACTTCTTTCCGTCCAATCCCCAGACACTTTCAATGGATATATTGAAACCATCCGATTGCATCATTCCGTTGCAATCCGGACATGAAGCTTCAGGTAAATCAATTCCAAATAGAGAGGTATTTACCATTTCAAAGTGCCCACAATTAGGGCAGTAGTAATGTGCCGGTAACGGATTCATCAGCGAATTACCAAGCAAATAGGTGATGTAGGAGCCGGTATCTGTTCCACGTAAAAATAGGAACTGAGAACTTTTTTTTGCTTCCTTGCTTAGCAGTCTGAATATTTCAAATTCATCTAAATATTCAGATTCTTTTAAATAAGCAAGTTCCTGGTGATAGCGGGCAACCACTATTTCCGGTATCTTTATTGGATATAGAGTTGCTATTTTTTGATCGCAAGCCTCTTTGATGTGTTCAAATGCGTTGCTAATATGTGGTATTTTCATAAAATATGACCTCCTGTGTTTGATGAGGATAATATATCATAAAGAGTTTGCAAAATGTATGCCAGTCGCTGTGCCAAAAATAGTACAACGATTGGTTGCGTATTTTTGATTTGTAAATTATAATAGAGATACCAAGTGACGAATGGGGGAAATCTTATGATTAGTCAAAAAGCCACCATACTTTGTGTATATGAAATTTTGAAGAAATATTCCGATGAAAATCACATGATTTCCGCTGAAAAGATTCGGGAAAAGCTAAAGGCAATCTACGATGTTGATATGGAAAGAAGAGCGATTTATCGAAATATTGATGCACTTAGAAGTATGGGAATAGATATTGAAGGATATACAGATAATAGGGAAGGTTACTATCTCATAGACAGGACTTTTGAACCTTCAGAAATAAGATTATTGTGTGACGCTGTTGCTGCTTCTGACATTATAAAAGAGGAAACAAGTAAAGAAATCATTGGCAAGTTGATAGAAACGCAAAGTGTATTTCAAGGTAGAATGCTTCAAAAGACTGTATATGTCAAAGAAAAACAGAAGGTCTTGAACAAGCAGTTGTTTTATAATATTGATACGTTAAATATTGCCATTAATCAGGGATGTAAAGTTGCAGTACGGTTATTAGAATATAATATGGACATGGAACTGGTGGAAAACGCAAATGGCACCATTGCCATCAGTCCCTATGCAACCATGTGGGCATCGGGGAATTATTACATATTGGCAAAGCCGGAGGACGGAGAAGACTTAACACATTACAGAATTGATTATTTGAAAGATATCGTAATACTGGAACGTAATGTAGATATGATATTTGGAGGAATAAATCCTACGCAATATGCGGAACAATTTATATTCCAAAAAGGAGAAATCATGGACCGTTATGAAATTGAATGTAATAAGTCAATTTGGGGGTTGATAGCAGAAACTTTTGGACATAATGCAACAGTGATTAGATATGAGAATGAAAAAGTATTGATAAAAATAAAAAGTATTCCGTCAGTTATGAAGGAGTGGATCATGGCACATGCAAATCAGTGCGAAGTGATTGCCCCAAAGCATTTTAGAGATGAAATACAAAAATCCATCATGGAAGCGTACAAGATATATTGGCGATGAGGAGAACGGTATGGGATTATTTAAGAAGAAAACATTGGTGCTGACATACGATAAGGAAAATAAGAAGCCGGTAATTAAGTCAAGCATTTGCAATGGTGAACAGGTTGCAGGTTTTAAAGATATTCATACAGGTAAGATGGAAGAGGTAATGCTGATTAAAAGCCAGGCAGATCTCGAAAAATTTAAGGTAATGTATGGAATAAATGAAGAAATAACAAAGGAATATTAAACAATGGCAAAGACTATAAGTAAAACAGAAAGTGGATGTTTATTATGAATATAAAAGATTTAATCGGTGAAGCAACGGAATATGATAAAAAACTTGCACTGGAAGAAAAGAAACCAAAAAGCTGGTGTAAAAGTGTAAGTGCATTTGCGAATACTTTTGGTGGAGTTTTGATTTTTGGTATTGCTAACGATGGAAAGATTGTTGGTCTTGAAGATCCGGAAGGTGATGCGGAAAAGATTAGCGAGGCTATTAAAACAAGACTGGCTCCAATACCGGAGTTTAAGCTTAGATTTTATAAAAATGAAGATGGCAAGGTGTTGGTTATTCTTGATATATACAAAGGGGATGAAACACCATATTATTATTCAGGAGAAGGTGTATTGGAAGCTTATGTTCGTGTTGGTAATGAAAGTGTAAAGACAACTGCAACGGAACTAAAACGTCTTGTCCTTAGAGGTAAGAACACATCCTATGATTCTCAAAATTCTACTTATAAGATGGAGGATTATGCATTCTCTAAACTGAAAGAAAGATATAAGAAATGGACAGGAAGTAGTTTTGATGATAAAGATTTAGTTTCGTTTGGACTGGCAAATGAACAGGGATATTTAACAAATGCAGGGGCATTGCTTGCTGATGAGAGTCCGATTCTTTGTTCAAGATTATTTTGTACAAGATGGAATGGGCTGAATAAAAGTGGTGGTGCAGTTGATGCATTAGATGATGCAGAGTATTCAGGTAGCGTTATTTCCTTGATTGAAAATGGAGAAGCATTTATTAAGCGTAATAATAAAATGAGATGGCGTAAAACAGCTAATTCAAGAGAAGAAATGCCGGAGTTTGTAGAAAGAAGTTATCATGAAGCACTCGTGAATGCCTTGGCTCATCGCGATTATCTGGTAAATGGCAGTGAAGTTCATATTGACATTTATGATGACAGAATGGAAATTTACTCTCCGGGAGGAATGCCAGACGGTTCGCTGATTCAGGAAAGAGATCCGCTTACAGTTCCTTCTACCAGAAGAAATCCGGTTCTTGCTGATGTGTTTAACAGGCTTGGATATATGGAACGAAAAGGTAGTGGATTTGGGAAGATTATTAGTGGATATGAATTTCAAATAAATTATAATGAGAGCAAAAGACCGTCATTTCGTTCGGATAGATATCAGTTTACTGTAGTGTTGCCAAATTTGAACTACGATGTCACTCAAGATGTCACTCAAGATGTCACTCAAGATGTCACCCAAGATGTCACCCAAGACAGCTTGGATATTCAAATTATTAAGTTGATTCGTAAGAATAATAAAATAAGTACTGATAAGATAGCAATGGCATTAGGGGTAAGCACAAGAACAATTAAGCGTCACATAAAGGAAATGGATAATGTGACTTATGTTGGTCGTGGATTTAGTGGACATTGGGAAATTACGGATATTGAGTAATGGATAACAAAGATGATAGTTTTGAGGATGAAAAGAAGGGCACCGACCAAAGTCAGTGCTCTTCCAACTTAAACACATCTTCAACCAAAAGATTGAAATAGGCTGCAACCCGTAGCATAAACTCAGCGGATGGTGCTCGTTCACCACGTTCTACCCTACTGACGGTTTTTGTGCAAAAACCGGTAGCAGAGGCTAAATCTTCTTGGAGAAGACCTCGTGATTCGCGAATGGTTTTAAGGTTATTAACGATCGCCATGGCAAACACCTACTTTCTTCTATATCTTAGATTTCTAAGGATACTGAAAATGTTGTTGTCCTAAAGCAGGACTTGTTTACTGTAAATATTCTTTGATTTCGTCTGGATAATTCTTTCCAACTACTTTACCAAGAATTTTAAAATGATCATGTTCTTTCACAGGAATTGGTTGGTATTTCTTATTAAGGGAAATAAGAAATACACCGTTTTTGTCTTCTTGCAATTTTTTTATATAGGCTTCTCCGTTTAAATCGAAGATACCGATTTCACCGTTTTCCAGAACATCCTGTTTCAGAACCCATGCAATTTGTCCATCTTCAAATTCCGGTTCCATACTGTCACCACTGATTTTTACACCAAAGCTTGCAGTGGAGGGGATAATATTTTCTGAAAGTTGAAGAGTTTCCTTCGGACCATCTACAAGGAAATTTCCGGTTCCGGCAGATACCGCATTATCATATATATCAATAAATCTACAGAATGGAATAATCGTTGCTGTCTGTTTTTCATATTTTCCACTGTCATGAAGTAATGCAATATAATCTAGAGCTTTTTCTTTTCCTTTATCATTTAGTGAAGAAAGTGGATCAGATGGATTTATTCCAAAATACTCTTCATATATATTTGTAATGTTCAATACTTTACATACGGTCAGAAAGGTAGCAACACTTGGCTCGGTAGCATTTGTCTCCCATTTGGAGATTGCCTTTACGGTAAGGTTGATTCCTTCCTGTTGTAGTAATGCAGCTAACATTGGCTGGGATAGTTTCATTTTTTTTCTGTTAGAAGAAATGATTTCACCGATATTTCTCATAAACTCGCCTCGTTTCTAGGATTATTATATGTCTTGTTTTCTACTATAGTATATATCAAAAGGAAGAAATAATCAACAGAAAAATCTCTGGATAAGAGAAGAATGGACACAAGTGTCTGTTGACAATCGCCCAACGAGAGAGTTATACTTATGCTTGTAAGAAAGAATAGATCGGTAACATAGGAGGTGAATGAGTTGCGAGATAGCCTGATTTGGGATAGTGATATAGACTTTTTACATCATGAAGAGAAGAATATGTGGCTTGTAGGATGTAGAGGAAAGAGCCGGAGCCTGGTTATGTACATTGGTATGTAATCAGTTCGCTTCGAGAACAGCATAAGCAGGGGCATACATAGTATGTGACGGAACTCCTGGCAGAAGACTTGCCTAATTTTCTTTGCGTCTTTTTGTGTGAGATGTGTTATGTTATGTAAGTTAAGATTATAACAATATTACCGAATGCAAGAATTTTGCTGGAAAATGTTACACTATAAGAGCTTGAACATACTACCAATTTATTGTAATATTTAAAAAAAGGAGTTGAAGAATAGCTCCATATGTTAAGGAAGAGATATAATGGAATATAACAGTACCCTTGGTTATTATGATAATCATGCTGATGAATTTTATAAGAGTACAGTAAATGTCCAATTTTCTACAATGCAGGAATGTTTTTTAGAAAAGTTGAAAAAAGGT
>JAFQAU010000179.1 GCA_017399885.1 Lachnospiraceae bacterium | reverse complement strand
GATACTATATGTATTGTACTGCCAATGCATTTGATCCAGCCACTACGAAAAACGTGGGTACCAAGATTGCCAATACCAGTATTAAGATTACCGGTTGTGATACGGCAGGAAATGAAACCGTTTTAGGAGCAAGTGGTTGTATAAAGGTAGCTTTTAAAAAGGGAAGTGGAGCATTCTCTAGTGATACTTCCATAGAAACCATTCGAATTGAGCGATCAAATGGAAAAGGAAGTAAGTATGAGGTTAAGTTGGTACTTGAAACAGGAAAACATTCTGTGGAAGTGGTAAGCTAGGAGGTGTGATATAGATGAAGGAAAATAGAAATGCAGGATTTACTTTGGTTGAAATTATGATAGCCATGCTAATGATGCTCATCATTATCACATCTGTAGGACAGTTTATGTCTGCTTCTTCTATTAATTATCAGGCGGTGGATAATCAGGTAAATATGCAGATGGAAGCACAGAATACTATAAATACCATTTGTGATATGGTTTTGGAAGCAAACAACGTGGCATATGAGAAAATAGATGGAGAAGAGTACTTCTTTATTTATAAGAACTTAGGTGAACCAGATAGCAAAGGGAATCCATTAACCAAAGTAAATGCATTGCAAAATGTTATTTGGCTGGATAAAACCAACTGTAATTTATATTTGTTTGTATGTAACAATGCCGTGGAACGTTTAGATGCCATTGACAAAGGGAAACATACTAAGAAAAAATTGTTAGCAGAGGGTGTGGCTAATTGGAGTTTTTCCACTGCTACAGGAACTGCTACTGTGGCATTAACAGAAAAAGGCTTGAAAAGCGAAGCTTTTTCAAATAATCCTACATTGACGATAACTGTTAATTTTCAGGCACAGGTAGGAATTGGTGGGAAAAAAGATGGTTATACCTATTCTGCCACAGATTCTGTATCGCCAAGAAGTCAAATAGTAGAAATTGCTTAATAAAAGAAAGTGAGGGGTGTTGCATGACATAATAGGTGGGCATGGGAAAAGCTTAGACCCTATATGTTTGTGTGACAGCCCTAGACTTGTTTCTAAAGGTTAGGCTTGCTATGAAGGAGGGAAAGATTTGGAAATTGAAAAAAAGTTTACTATAAAAGAATTACCGGAAAATCTAAGGGAGTTTCCCTGTATTGCAATAGAGCAGGGATATTTATGTACCAAGCCTGTTGTAAGAATTCGCAAAGCAAACGAAGCCTATATTCTTACTTATAAGTCAAAAACAAGTCTAAATGAGAAACAACATGGAACAAAGATTTCCAATGAAGTAGAATTGCCACTTTCAAAAGATGGATATTATCATCTTAGGGAAAAAATTGATGGTCGTCTTATTGAAAAAGAACGTTTTTGTATCAAATTAACAGAAACCTTAACAGCAGAATTGGATATTTTTCATGGTTACTTGGAAGGTTTGGTTTTTGTGGAAGTGGAGTTTGAAAGTGTGGAACAAGCAGATGCATTTATTCCACCTGATTGGTTTGGTGAGGATGTTAGTTTGGACATTCGGTATGCCAATCATTATTTATCTAAAATAGACAAATGGGAAGAATAGGAGTATAGAAGCAATTCCTATTATTTGGAACAGAAAAAAATATATTAGGAAAAATGTTTCCATTGGGAAACAACTACAAAAAGAAAGGATGGAGGAAGCAATGAAAAAACAATGGAAAGCTTTGGCTGGATTTATCGCTTGTCTGGCTGTTGTAGTTTCTTTAGTTGCAACGTTTATGATGGTAAAGCCCAAGGAAGATCAAAATAAAAGTGCAACAGCATTGCCAAATGTAAACAAGGATGACTTTGTAATTTTAGAAATTGTACCGGATGAGAGTTATGCCCAGCTTGGTTATTTAAATGCTGGTTCTGAACCGGATAACTTCTTTGAAAATATAAAAGCAGGAAAAGGAGATAAAATCGCTGCTGTTGCTGGGGATGGTGTAGAACTGGTAACTGAGTTTACAAAGGATGAATACGATGCATTAATTGCTGATTATGGTGAGGCGAATGTAAATAGCTGTATTGAACCCAATACAGCAACCGGTTCGGCTGCCAAATATGTGGTAAAAGACGGTGGAACCTTTCCTGTAAATAAAAATTATCTAAGAACACTTTTGGATGAACAGGTAGGCGTAGATTACGAAAAGGACGCAACCTTTTATGTAGACAATATTGTGGTAGAGACTGTAACAGTAGATGTGCTAAATGATGCAGAGAAAAAGGATCTAAACACCTTCCTTAATAAGGTAGATTTTATTGTGGTATCCCAAACTTATGTAAATGAAGCCGCACAGCGTGAATTATCAGGCGTATCTACAGAGACTGCTACTTTTTTAACAAAGGATGCAGATTGGGATACGGTAAAGGCTATTTTTACAAAGGTGGGAAACAAGAAGAATCCAACGCCAATTGTTATGGATAGTTCTATTTATACCAATGCTATCAGTACAAGTGGTACAAAAGTATCCACAAAACAATATAAGTTAAATAGGGAAGTAAAATATAGTGGTTCTTCTTATTCAGTAAATGGAGACTTATTCAAAAAGACAGATTTTGATGCAGGAACAAACAAAGCTGCATCGAACAATTTTATGTACAAGCTATACTTAATGTCTATGTTTCGAGATCCGGCAGACTTTTATAACTGTTTTGTAGAAAGTGGATTGATTAATGATAGTGGAAAGTATCAGTTGCAGTCAGATGATGCAAAGGAATATTGGAGTACCTATACCTTCCTTCCTGCCCAGGGTGAAATTAATACAAGCGAAAATACAGCAGGTAATGAAGAGTTTTGGAGAAAACAAAAGGGTATCTTTACGCAGAAACAAAATGATAATGCAATAAACTGTAATGTATTGTCTTGGGATTTCTCGAAACAAACCTTTGCACAAGCAGGTTCTAAGAAAGATAAATTGACTTATTTTGATAATTTAGAGGGTGCCGACAGTAGCAAAAAAGCATATGATGCAGTACAGCAGATTTTTGCTTATGAACCAAAGGCTTGTATTGATGGACGTACATACAAGGTACTGGAATTACAGCCTGCCAAAGGGTATTCGTTGTCAGAGGCTTATATTGAAAGATTACTACCTTATACCTCCTATACAGACACAACCTCTGGTGCGGAAACATTAAAATTAGAAATTGTAAGCATGACCACAGCAGAATTCATTGGAAAAATAGAAACCTTAACTTCTGTATATGATATGATTTATATTGGGAAGAATACAGATGGATTGCCAAAGAATGACGCAGGAGAAGTGTATTATGGTATGAACAACGACGAACTAAAAGGAAAAATATATACCCATGTGGGTGCCAAAGTAAACTTTGGTTATGGTTCTGCCACAGTTACTTCAAGTAGTAATAAGACTAATTCCAATGGATATGCACTTTTTAAGAATGGTGAAAGTGGTAAGTTAAGATATTCAGGAAATGATATTACAAAGGTAAAGAAAGCGGAATTAGAGCAATATTTAAAAACAGGATTGCCTATTGTAGTAGAAGATGGATTGATTGCAGATGCAAAAAAAGATGTTCCAGATTATTTTGGTGACCCTGCCTATAACAATATGAGAGCTTTTCTAAAAACAAATGAAGCTGATTTGTTATCCCTAGATTTTAACTATCATTCGGCTACAAAAGAAAAGGCTGAAGAGGTGCTTAGTAGATTGACTAAGGCAAAGCCTGTGCTAACTATTTCGCAAGTGTCAATTAAGACAACAGGGGTAGATATTAAAAATAAATTTGATAGTACAGATTTAAAAGGCAATGTAGTTTATAAGTTTTATAAAACGGATGATGACCGAAATATTAAATTTACTTATAATGTTGTAGATATAGATAATCCGGGAATCAGATATATGTTGCGTTTCTATGTAGATAGTAATGCGGATGGTAGATTTGTAAATAGTGAAAAAGTAGGAAGTAAGGCATTTGTTGCCAATGGAAGTGATTATACCTTTAACTTTAGCATGAATACAAATTATTCCGGTCCTTTTACATGGAAATTAGAAGTATATCCGGTAAACAATCCGGGATTGATAAGTTCTCAGATCGGATATGGAACCATTCGCTTTAAAGATGAGACAAGTAAGAGAACAGTTCGTGTATTACAGGTAGAGGCTGTAAAGGGAAATAATAATAACGGTAATTACGACAAGCATGCAACAAATTGGGGATATGAGAAGGCCCAGCAAGTGGATTTGACAAGTGAAACATTTCAGAACTACTTAAGCGTAACGGCAGAGGATTTTGATATCAAAATTACGAAGATTGATTTACAAGAATTCTGTTATGGAGCAGATGGTTCTTATGGAAATGCAAGTAAGAATTACCGAGGTGGTGGCAGATGGACAGATGAGAATTTTAGTGATAGTAATATGACGCGTGCCCGTTTGACAGAATATGATATGATTATTTTTGGTTTTGCAGACAGTTATAGAGATATGGAATTTAACCAAGAGGGAATCGCAGCAGACGTGCAGGATTTCATTTCCCTTGGAAAAAGTGTGCTATTTACCCATGACTTAACTTCACAAATTAACAACGAAAGTATCTTAGGGGAAGCAGAAGCCAATGCAGCCAATACAAGAATGGAGACGACCAACGGACGCGGATTTAATAAATGGTTAAGGGATGCCATGGGATTAAATCGTTTCAACCAAGATGTTCGTGTAAATAAATATTTAACTTATACACCGAATTCACAGAACTATGATAGTAGTAGTACTAGTGAAAAATACGGATTTACTTATACAGCATTAATGCAGTATAGCAACTTTACAAGAGCGTGGACAGGTGGAACTACATCCGGTGCCAAAACAAGGGAAAAAGGATTTTATGGTCCTTACGAGAACTTGTATGTAAGCTTATGGACTACAAAAAAAGAATCAAAGGATCCGAATGTGAATGATGCATGGCCTGCTATAGGTGAAGATAGCGCGACAGCTACTGCCTATGCCTCCACACGTGTTACCAATGTAAATGATGGACAGATTACCAAGTATCCGTATGATTTATCAAGTGTAGGTGCCAGTGAAAAATTTACTGGAGCAGATGGAAGAACACAATACAAAATCGCAACTACCCATGGGCAGTATTACCAGTTAAATATGGAGGCTGGAGATGTGGTTTGTTGGTATGCCCTAAGTGACCAAAATTCCAGTGGAAATGGTTGGTACAGTTCTTCACCAAATGATGTAGTGAATAACTATTATATTTACAATAAGGGAAATGTAACCTATACAGGTGTGGGACATTCAACATTAGGAGAAATGTCTGACTTCGAGAAGAAATTATTTGTAAATACCATTGTAGCTGCCCTACGTGCTGGTGTGCAGGGACCTCAACCACACATTACCAACGGCTACAATATTCCGGAAGGAGATGAAAACCGTCAGGTAATATATTCGGATGTGGATGTGGATTCACGGGAAGAGGATTTTGCGAAGAAGGAAAAGGTTGAATTCTATCTAACAGATGATAGTACAACGGATAGTGAGTTGTATGTTACTTTAGAAGTGCAAAAGACAGTAGATGGTTCTTATGACTATAAGGATGAATATATGAACCAATTTGTAGTAAAGGATTCAGCTGGTAAAGTGGTGGATAAAGAACTAGAAAAATATACACGTACAGTTTCTGGTAGTACAAAAACCTACATTGTGTGGAAACTAAAGAGAAGTAATGATACTACACAATTTGATTACACCTTAGAGTATCCAAAAGATGTATTAAAGAATAAGAGTTATGAAAACTTTAAGATTATAGCATATAATTCAAAGGCAGCGAGAGGTTATGAAAATGGAGCTGTTATGCGAAGAACGGTATTTAAGTTAGATTAATGAGTGATTAAACGAAAAAAGACGATTGTACAAGCAATCGTCTTTTTTTCTTGAAAAAGCATAATAGAATTAGTATAATAAAAAGGTGTGTTTTTGTTACTGCTTATACGTTAGGTGACAATGTATTCAGATAATAAACCAAGGAGAAAGTGATATGTGTGTTGTTGAATTGTCACAATTCACTAAGTAATCGAAGAAGAGAGTGACTAGTGAAAAGGAGTTTGATGCCATGAAGTTTTTAAACAAGATGGAACGAAAGTATGGAAGGTATGCGATTTCTAATTTGATGAAGTATATTATTATTCTATACAGTGTGGGAACGTTAATTGATTTTTTTATCCCTAATTTTTATTATGGGTATTTGTCGCTGAATTTTGATGCTATTAAGCAAGGGCAGATATGGAGGTTGGTTACCTTTATTATGGCGCCTTATGGCATATCAGCCAATCCTTTGGGGATTTTGCTTTTTGCTATAGAGGCATATTTGTATTACATGATAGGGAATACACTAGAGCGGGCATGGGGAAACTTTCGATTTAATTTATATATATTAAGTGGTATTTTCTGTAATATAATAGCAGGCTTTGTTGTATATCTTTTGTTTGGAATGACTTTTACAGCGGGACTTGCCT
>JAFQAU010000178.1 GCA_017399885.1 Lachnospiraceae bacterium | reverse complement strand
TCAAACAGTGCTCCAACATTTGCGCTTACTCACAAAATTGGGCAAAAATCTCCTATCGTCTGCTTGTGTTTGTCTGGCACGGACACCATCTGCAAATTGTTATCTTATTGTTG
Source organism: Lachnospiraceae bacterium (assembly GCA_017399885.1). Lineage (GTDB taxonomy): Bacteria > Bacillota > Clostridia > Lachnospirales > Lachnospiraceae > CAG-411. Next base: position 40,493 of record JAFQAU010000178.1, on the reverse strand, counting down.
TGCAATTTGACAAGTGCAATTTAGGTTTTGTGCTTTTGACACCCTAATCTTTATAGGAAAGTTCGTCCTATAGAGAAAAATGCGACCCGAGGATGTTTATACACATATTTTACTTAAGGAGGTACGAGTTTTACTAAAATAGCGTAAAAAGTAGATGCGTAAGGAGACAAGTATAAAATATGAAAGAATGACCAATATTATATGAGAAAATATATTTGAAGCATTGTAGCTAAGAGGGTGCCAAATGATGCAAGCACGGAGTATAGTAAAGAAGCGATCTGGCTTCAAATTAAATAAAAAATGGTAAATATGAGAAGAGAAGGAGACATTTATATGAGGGAAGAAGTAAAACAAGAAAACCAAAGTCTTGTAGAGAAAGAAAATACTAAGAGGGAAAATGAAAAATTAAGAGATGAAAAGATATCTGAATATGGACAGGTAACATTGGAAAATGAAGAAACAAATACTAAAATTCAATTAATTTCTATTATTGGAGAGATAGAAGGACATGAAAATTTAGGATCTGCCAACAAAACAACAAAATATGAACATATTTTACCTCAACTTGCGATTATAGAGGATAGCAAAGAGGTGGATGGTGTATTAATTATTTTAAATACAGTAGGTGGTGACGTAGAAGCAGGTTTGGCTATTGCAGAGATGATTGCTTCGTTAAGCAAACCAACAGTTTCTTTGGTTCTTGGGGGAAGTCATTCCATAGGTGTTCCACTAGCAGTATCTGCAGATTATAGCTTTATTGTGCCATCTGGTACAATGATAGTTCATCCTGTTCGTATGAATGGAATGGTAATTGGTGTTACACAGACATTTACCTACTTAGAGCAGATTCAGGATAGAATTTTAGGATTTATAGTGGAACATTCAGAAATTTCTTATGATGAATTAAAAAGCCTAATGCTTGATACAAAACAATTGGTAAAAGATGTAGGTTCTATTTTAAGTGGAACAGAGACAGTAGAAAAAGGGATAATAAACGAAGTGGGGGGCATAAAGGAGGCGTTAAATATGCTAAAGAAAATGATAAAAAAAGGCTCTAAAATATAAAAAGAGGGTGAGGACTTGGAAAAATATATAGATAGGGATAGCTATTGTGAAATGAAATGTGTAGAGGAACTAAAAGAAGAGGGAATCAATGAAAAATGGGAGAAGAATATAAGAAATAAATCACAGTTAAGTACTGGAGATTTTTTAGGAAGAAAAATAAATGAAAAACGAAAAGAAGAAAAAAATAATCTTGGTTAATGTATGCAAGTTTTCTTATAGTTTATTTTGTATGAAAGCATAAAATATGTTATACTAAATGAGAGCAAATTCTGTGTAAAAATAGCACTTGGTGCTTTATGAATCATTACCAAGGTTCTACTTAAACACAGTGAACAGTTAGAAAAAACTTACCGAAAGGGAAGGTGAGTGCATGGAAGAAGAGCAGTACGAAGATACAAAAGAGGAAGAAATAAATTTAAAAAGTGAATATAACAATGCTAAATTGTGGCAGTTAGCTTTTTTTTCTTTAAACAATGCAGCCACTAATTTGTATTTGGCGCTTATGGGATATGTATCCTATTATGCAAATGGAATTGTAGGATTAGGTGTATTTGTTTTATCCATAATTTTAACTAGTATGCGAATATTTGATGGGTTGACAGATCCTATAATCGGATTTCTTTTAGATAAAACAGAAAGCAGATATGGAAAGTTTCGTCCGTTTTTAGCTATAGGAAACTTATTACTTGCCTGTAGTTGTATTGTTTTGTTCTTTACCAATTATTTGGTTCCAAAAGGGTTTCGATTGCCATACTTTATAGTGGTGTATGGTTTTTATGTGATAGGGTATACATTTCAAACAGTTGTTGCTAAATCGGGTCAAACTATAATAACGAACAATCCTAGGCAGAGACCCCTTGCTACATATTTTGATTCTATGTTTATAATGGCTGCATATGGAGGGACATCTTTATATGTATCCAATTACCTAATTCCTAAATATAAAGATTTTTTGAATCCACAGTTATTTCAGGAATTTGTCCTTGTGATAGCAGGAATTAGTATGGTTTGTACGGGATTGGCAATTATAGGAATTTGGGAAAAGGATCAAAAAAAGTTTTACGGATTTTCAAATGGGAAGAAGAAAAAGGTTCGCAAAAAGGATTATGTTGAAATTTTGTTGCATAATAAACCGATTCGAATGTTAACAATAGCGTCCGCTTCTAATCAATTTGTGGCAATGGTATATGGTCATACAACGGTAAGTGTAATGTTGTATGGCATAATGATGAAAGATTATTCAATATGTGGGTTAATTGGAATTGTGACTGCTCTACCAACCTTGCTTGTAGTTACCATTGGAATACGTATTGCACAGCGCTTTGGACAACGTAGAGCTTTGATGATTGCAACTTTTTTTGCTATTGTATTTCAAGTGATAATGATACTGGTGTTGTATTTTGGAAATATTACGGAAATTACATTTAAAATTTCTGGGTTAAATGCTATTACAATAATCTTTGTTTTCATATTTACCATGCTTAATGGATGCAAATCCATTATAAATAATATGGTTGTACCAATGATAGCGGACTGTTGTGACTATGAAATGGTGCGTAGTGGGAAGTATGTACCAGGATTAATGGGAGCGTTATTTTCTTTTATTGAAAAAGCAGTATCTGCATTTGGAACGGCCTTTGTAGGGGGAATATTAACTTTTATTGGTTTTGGAAAGGTATTACCACAGGTTTCTGATGTGGTTACTCCTACAATTGTAAAAACAACATTATTTTTATATTGCGTTGTTCCAATTATTGGATGGTTAATAACCTTGATAGCTATGTATTTTTATGAATTAGATAAGACAAAAATGATTGAAATACATAAAAAAAATATGGGAAAAAATTAGGCTTATGATTCTGTAGGCTTAAAGATTGTATGAAGTAGAAGTTAAGGAGAAGAAGTATGGGAAAGGATAAGAAGAAGGAGAATAAGGGAGAACAGACTAAAAAAAATAATCCTTTGATGAGAGAAATAAAGGTACTAATTTTTTTAGTATTTGGTTGTATTTTATTATTGAGTTATGCCAATGCAGCTGGACTTTTAGGGAGACTATTAAGTAGTATATGTTTTGGAAGTATGGGTTTTATGGCGTATTTTTTTCCATTTATTATGGTAATATCTTACGCATTTTTATTGGCAAATCCTGAAAATGAGATTGTAAAAAGGCGGATAATGTGTATTTATGCTATGGTTATAGTATTGATTACTATCTTACATATGCCATATGTACATAATAAATTTAATGTAACAGAATTTTTTACCAATACAGCCACAAATAGAAGCGGTGGTGGTTTAATAGGAGCGATGATTGCGGAGTTTTTAACATTTTGTGTTGGAAAATGGGGAACGTATGTGATATTGTTTGCCTTATTAATATTGGGTTATATGTTTTTAACAGAGAAATTTGTTTTTGCCCATCTAGGAAGAAAAGGAAAAGTAGCTTATAGGAAAGCAAAAGAAAGGGCTGCTTTATTTGCAGAGGAAAAAGAGGCTCTGCGCATTGAGAAAGAGGAACTGCAGGCAATCGAGGATTTGGAAGAAGAGAAGCCCCGTAAAGCAAGATTTTTTAGCTTTAAAAGAGATAAAGGAAGTGTTTCCTCTCATGTAGATGACCAGCTTCCATCAGAAATGGAAGAAATTGTTGTAGATGAAAATATTGAGGAAAAAGACAATATTGATGAAATAACCATACAAAGAGGAGAAGAAGAAAAAAATGAGGAAAGTATGGAGGAACATCTTGCGAAGGAAGTGGCATTAACAATTGAAGAAAGTAGTCCAATTTATCAACAGGAGATAGATAGAAAGTTTTCATTGGAAGAGACAAGCATAGAAACAAAAGAGATAAGCTCAGAAACAGAAGACACAGATTTAGTAGTGATTACCAAAGAAGAAACAGGAGAAGGTATTGTCTTAGATGCAGTGGATTGTGAATCAGGACCTCTTCCTGAAGATGTAGTTCTACAAACAGAAGCAGATGGGCAGATGGTAATGAAAAATAATTCAGAAGATAGAAAGGATGCTTCTGAAGAACTTATTGAAATAAAGGAAATAGAGATTGAAAAAAAATATGAATTTCCAACAGTTGATCTACTTACGAAACCAAAACGAGAAAATGTAGGAATATCTGATGAAGAATTAAAAGAAAAGGCAAGAAAATTGCAAGAAACCTTAGAAAGCTTTGGTGTAGGGGCTAAGGTAATAAATGTAAGCTGTGGGCCGGCTGTCACAAGATTTGAATTGCAGCCGGAACAAGGGGTAAAGGTAAGTAAAATAACGGCTCTGGCAGATGACATAAAGCTGAACATGGCAGCAGAGGAGATTCGTATAGAAGCGCCTATTCCAGGAAAGGCAGCAGTTGGAATTGAAGTGCCAAATCAGTCTACAGCTATGGTACACTTACGGGATTTGGTAGAGAATACGCAGTTTAAAACACATAAATCTAATATTGCATTTGCAGTTGGAAAAGATATCGGTGGACAGGTTGTAGTCACAGATATAGCGAAAATGCCACATTTATTAATTGCAGGAGCAACAGGTTCCGGAAAGTCAGTTTGTATAAATACATTAATTATGAGTATTTTATATAAGGCGCATCCAGATGATGTTAAGCTTATTATGATAGACCCAAAGGTTGTTGAGTTAAGCTGTTATAATGGAATTCCGCATTTACTTATTCCTGTTGTAACGGAGGCAAAAAAAGCATCTGCGGCTTTACAATGGGCTGTACAGGAAATGACTGAGCGATATAAAAAATTTGCTGAATTATCTGTGAGAGATATGAAAGGCTATAACGATAAGATAAAAACAGTAGAATATGCCAATGACGAACGATTTAGAAAAATGCCACAGATTGTAATTATCGTTGACGAGTTGGCAGATTTGATGATGGTTGCTTCTAAAGAGGTGGAAGATGCAATATGTCGTTTGGCACAGCTTGCAAGAGCTGCAGGAATACATTTGGTGATTGCTACCCAAAGACCATCTGTTAATGTTATTACAGGGCTAATTAAGGCAAATGTTCCATCACGAATAGCATTTGCGGTTTCTTCGGCCATAGACTCAAGGACTATTCTTGATGGTGGTGGTGCTGAAAAATTATTGGGTAAAGGGGATATGTTATTTTATCCTTCTGGATTTCCAAAGCCAGTACGTGTACAGGGGGCATTTGTATCCGATGAAGAAGTGAATACAGTAGTTGATTTTATTGTGAAGCAAAATATGGCCCAGTATGACCAGGAGATTGATGCACAAATTGCAGAAAATAAAGCAATTTGTGCGGAGGAAGAAAGAGCTTCTAATGATGGTAATGATGATTATTTTTTTGAGGCTGGAAAATTTATAATTGAAAAAAATAAAGCATCTATAGGTATGTTACAACGTGTATATAAAATTGGATTTAACCGGGCAGCAAGAATAATGGACCAGCTCTGTGCAGCAGGTGTTGTAGGTCCGGAGGAAGGAACGAAGCCAAGAAAAATTCTTATGACAATGGAAGAGTTTGAAGAAACTATGTTAAATTCTTAGTGAATAGTTCTGTGTTAAGGAGATTGGAAGGATGAAGGCGTGGTTAGTTGTAAATGCTTTTTTACAAACCAGAAAATTTCAAGAAATACATCAATGGTTATGTAGAGCAGGTGAAAAAAAAGGTGTTCAGATAAGTATAAAGACAAATCAAGAATTGCTAGGGTGGTGTAGCGAACAGGGGTTACGTGTTTTAGGGGAAGAAAGGGAAGTAGATTTCGTTTTATTTTGGGATAAAGATATTAGATTGGCAAAAATACTGGAAAGCAAGGGATTTTTTGTTATAAATTCATCTAAAGCCATAGAAAATTGCGATGATAAAGGATTAACCCATTTGTTGTTAGCAAAAGAGGGCATTCCAATGCCTGACACCATTTTAGCACCCATGACTTTTCCTAATGTTGGTTATACAGAAAAAGAATTTATTAAATGTGTAATTGAAAAATTAGGACTTCCACTAGTTATAAAAGAAAATTATGGTTCATTTGGACAACAGGTGTATTTGTGTGAAAATTCTCAGGAAGTGATACAGAAGGTTAAGGAATTAGAAAAAACCTCTTTTTTGTTTCAAAGGTTTATAAAAGAGACCAAGGGAAGGGATGTACGCTTACAGGTAGTAGGTGATAAAGTAGTAGCTGGGATGGAGCGTTTTGCAAAAGAAGGAGATTTTAGAGCTAATATCACAAATGGTGGAACTATGCGAAAATATGAGCCATCGAAAAAGGAAGAGGAGTTAGCGGTTTTGGTCTGTAAAATTCTTGGTGTAGATTTTGCTGGGGTCGATTTGTTATTTAAAGAGGATGATTCACCTTTGGTTTGTGAAGTGAATTCTAACGGGCATTTTAAAAATATATATGATTGTACAGGTGTCAATGTGGCGGAAAAAATAATGGACTATATTATGCATAAGATGGCTCTGCGTGAAGTAGAACTGTTACAGAAAAGGGGATTTTGATGGACAAAATAGTTGCATGGCTTATATATGATAAAAATGGGGCTGTCAGGAATCAGTCCTATATTAAAATGCACCAAGAGGAAGGGAAAAAACTTGGCATCCATGTAATTCTAAAGTATGCAGAAGATTTTACTTTTGGGATTCACCAGGATCAGTTATTGGTTCTATACCAAAATAAAAAAGAGCAACTTCCCGATTTTGTTATATGTCGAACGATTTATCCGTTTTTATCCAAATGTCTTGAAAAAGCAGGTATAATGGTGTTTAATAATTCTAAGGTAGCAGAAATATGTAACGACAAGGCGAAAACTTATGCATATTTGGCAGGAAAAGGAATTCCCTTAATTGAGTCAATATTTTTGACAAATCAAGAATTTGTTCAAAATATAGAAGAAGTCCCCATTCATTCGGTAATAAAGGCTGTGGATGGACATGGTGGAGAACAGGTTTTTTTAAAAGAAAGTAATGAACAAAATGAAAAAATCATAAAAGGGATTGGGCGATCTAATGTAATTATTCAAAAATTGACTGGAAGTTTATCAAAAGATGTGCGAGTTTATATAATGGGAAATAAAATTATAGCAGCAGTGTGTCGGACAGCCAAAACCGGTTTTAAATCCAATTATTCATTAGGGGGAGATATTGCGCTTTATTCTTTAAATAACGAAGAAGAACAATTGGTTTACCGAATTGTAAAAGAATTTGATTTTGATTTGGTTGGAATTGATTTTTTAATAGGTGATGATGGAAAGTTTATTTTAAACGAGATAGAGGATGTTGTTGGTGCAAGAATGTTATATAAGTGTATGGACATAAATTTAGTTGGTGAATATTTGGGCTATATATTAAATAAAATTCATTGAAAGAAAAATGTTTTGTAATTGATGTAGGAGGAAAAAATGGTGGCACAAACAAATTGTGATATATGCATGAATTATATTTATGATGAAGAATATGAAACTTATTTCTGTGATGTTGATTTGGATCAGGATGAGATGGGGCGATTTTTGACGGACACATTTTATGAATGTCCATATTTTAGGATGGGGGACGAATACAAGATAGTTAGAAAACAAATGTAAAAAGGTTGCATAACAGTTCAGCCGTGGACTGACCTGTTACGGTTACAACAAAGGAAGGTAATAGGATATTGCAATGTTGTAGGCTTTTTGTTAGAATAAAAGGCAGTGCTAAAATTATAATAAGTTATGATACACGGGAAGATGTACGGAAGAACCAAAGGAAATACAAGACGAGGAGAAAATAGATGAAATTCAAATATAAAAAAATTATAATTATAATTACCATGTTTACTATGTGTATTGGAATGGTAACTCTATCATTAATGCCCCCTACCAATGAAAATAAGGGTCCTAAAAAAGTGGAAGCTACAGAGAACCCTTATGTGTTTACAGAATTAAATGACGAGGCATCATTGATTGAAGATGCAGGAATAGAAGAAGAAGCTAGTGAGTTTGAGGCAAATCAAGAAGAGATAAGTCAGTTAGTAGCAAGTTACTTAAGCAGTACTTTAACTTGTGATTTGCAACAATTAGAAAAAATTGTAACAGATGTGGAAAGTATAGATATAGAAGAATTACAGGCAAAACAAAGATTAATTGCTGAGTATAAGAATGTGGAAAGTTATACTATTGACGGGCTTGAGAAGGGGAGCTATTTAGTTTATGTATATTGTGAATTGAAATTTACAGGAATTGAAACAGCAGCTCCAGGCTTAAATCGTTTATATATAATTACAGATGAAAATAATCAGTTAAAGATAGATTTGAGTCCTATGAGTCAGGAAATGTATGATTTCATCTCAAAGGCAGATGAAAGTCAAGAAGTGAAAAAGATTATAGATACAGTAAATAGAAAGCTAGAAGAGGCAATCAACCAGGATACAGAGCTTCGTGAGTTTTATTCTAATTTAAATGGTGGAAGTGATCAGGTAGATACCGAGGCAACAGAGGAAGTAGTAGAAGGTTCAGAAGAAGAAACAGAAACAACGGATACAGAGGAGTCTACTATAGAATAAGAAATTACACAAGAATAGAAGAAAGGTATGAAAGTATGTGTCAGGAGATACGTTTGAATAAGTATTTAAGTGATGTGGGCGTATGTTCAAGAAGAGAAGCGGATAGACTAATAGAGGCAGGAAGAGTAAGTATAGATGGGAAAATTGCTCTTATGGGACAAAAAATACTGTCAACACAGAATATACAGATCGATGGGAAAAATATAAAAAGAGAAGAGGAAAAAGTTCTTCTTGCTTTTAATAAGCCTAAGGGAATTGTGTGTACAACTAGTAAGAAGGATAAGGATAATATTGTTGATTATTTGAATTATGGAAAGCGCATTTATCCTATAGGAAGGCTGGATAAGGATTCTGAAGGTTTAATTTTACTTACCAATCAAGGTGAATTGGTGGATAAAATACTGCGTGGAAGTAATTACCACGAAAAAGAATATATTGTTACAGTAAATAAAAAAATAACACCGGAGTTTATACGTGCAATGGGGCAAGGCGTCCCTATTTTGGATGTGGTAACAAGGCCCTGTCAAATTGAAGCTATTGGAAATCGAACATTTCGTATTATTTTAACCCAAGGCTTAAACAGACAGATTAGACGAATGTGTGAATATTTTGATTATCGGGTAGTTGAATTGCAACGAGTTCGTGTTATGAATATAAGATTAGGGAGATTAAAGTTAGGAACTTACCGTAGAATTGTGGGTACAGAACTGGAAGAGCTAATGAAATTACTATAATAAGACGTTTCACTACAGCAGCATTTATATAATGTATGTTAGTAGTGGTAACGTTTTTTTTCATAGGATATTCTGAATTTTTGGCGGGAAAAACGGAAGGAGATAGGAGTTATAACAATGGAAAAGCAATATGAAGAAAAAAGAAAAAAAATGAAAGAAATAGTTGAACTTTTAAATAGGGCATCCAAAGCTTATTATCAAGATGCTAAGGAAATTATGAGTAACTATGAATATGATAAATTATATGATGATTTAGTGGCTTTAGAAAAAGAGACAGGAATTATTTTGGCAAATAGTCCTACACAAAATGTAGGATATGAGGTATTAAGTGAGCTACCCAAAGAGGCACATGCAAGTAGAATGCTTTCGTTAGATAAAACAAAGGAAATAGCAGACTTAGAGAGTTGGATTGGAGAGAAAGAAGGGGTTTTATCTTGGAAGCTGGACGGGTTAACAATTGTCCTTTCTTATGAAGGCGGAAGTTTGAAAAAGGCTGTAACAAGAGGAAATGGGGAAATTGGAGAAGTAATAACAAACAATGCAAAAGTATTTAAAAATCTACCATTAGAGATTCCGTTTAAGGGAGATTTGGTTTTAAGAGGAGAAGCAGTAATATCATATTCTGACTTTGAAAAAATAAATGAGCAGATTAAGGATACAAATACAAAATATAAAAATCCAAGAAATTTATGTAGTGGTTCTGTGAGACAGTTAAATAATCAAATAACAGCGGAAAGAAATGTAAAATTTTACGCATTTTCTCTTGTAAGCTACCAAGGAGAAGACTTACCTGATTTTGAAAATTCTAGAAAGAAACAATTGTTATGGTTAGAAAAACAAGGATTTGATGTAGTAGAAAGAAAAATAGTAACTAGAGAGACAATGGAAAAAGGGGTACAATGGTTTTCTAAGCAAATAACAGAAAATGATATACCATCAGACGGATTGGTATTACTCTATGACGATATTGCTTATGGAAAAAGTCTTGGAACAACTGCAAAATATCCAAGAGATTCCATTGCGTTTAAGTGGCAGGATGAAATTGCAGAAACGAAATTATTAGAGGTAGAATGGAGTGCTTCTAGAACTGGTCTTATTAATCCTATTGCAGTATTTTCACCTGTAGAATTAGAAGGAACTACAGTTAGTAGAGCAAGCCTTCATAATATTAGTATTATGGAAAAACTAGAATTGGGGTTGGGGGATGAAATTACTGTATACAAAGCAAATATGATTATTCCTCAAATTGCAGAAAATAAAACAAGAAGTGGTATGGTACCTTGTCCTGAGAAATGCCCTGTATGTAGTGCCAATACTTGTGTAAAGCAGGAGAATGAAGTAAAGGTATTAGTTTGCAATAATCCCGATTGTCAAGCAAAGCAGGTAAAAACCTTTGTTCATTTTATGAGTAGAGATGCGATGAATGTGGAAGGATTATCAGAGGCAACTATAGAGAAGTTGATTGGAAAAGGAATTGTAAAAGAATTGGCTGATTTATTCTCTTTGCAAAATTATAAGGATGTAATAGTAGAGATGGAAGGATTTGGAAATAAATCCTTTGAAAATATGGTTGCATCCATTGAGCGTGCCAGGACAGTTTCTATGCCACAATTTATTTATAGTCTTGGAATTTCCAATATTGGTTTATCTAATGCAAAACTAATTTGCAAAGCTTATGAAAATGATTTAGATAGGATGATAAATGCAAAAATAGAAGAATTAATAGAGATTGACGGAATTGGACAGGTTATTGCTGAAACTTTTTGTGCATATATGTCTAAGGAAAAAAATATTAAAATTATAAACAATTTAAGAAAAGAGATGCAATTTAAGAATGTAGAAGTAAATGAGGAAGAACAATCTATGGTGGGATTACAGTTTGTAATAACTGGGTCTGTGGAAAAATTTAGTAATCGTAAAGAGTTAAAAGCTTATATAGAAGATAGAGGGGGAAAGGTTACAGGAACGGTATCCTCTAAAACTAATTATTTAATAAATAATGATAGTCAGTCAAATTCATCTAAGAATAAAAAGGCTAAAGAGCTTGGTGTGTCTGTTCTTACGGAGGAACAGTTTTTAGAATTGTTTGGTTGATTTTTAAATAGTAACATGGTATCATGAAAAAACATAACAAAAAAGGTGGGGAGTAATTATGCCTATAAAAGTACAGAGTAACTTGCCAGCTAAGAAGGTGCTGGAGAATGAAAATATATTTATAATGGATGAGGGACGTGCAATTCAACAGGATATTCGACCACTACAGATTGTAATATTAAACCTAATGCCATTAAAGGAGATAACAGAAGTACAGCTATTAAGAAGCTTGTCGAATACACCATTGCAGGTTGATGTCACATTTTTGACAACAGCAAGTTATGTAGGGAAAAATACGGCGGCAAGTCATTTGGATAAGTTTTATTTGACATTTGAAGATGTGAAGCATCAAAAGTTTGATGGATTAATAATTACAGGTGCGCCAGTAGAACAAATGAAATTTGAAGATGTAACGTATTGGGAGGAATTAACCAGGATTATGGAGTGGTCAAAGAGTAACATTACGTCTACTATGCATATATGTTGGGGTGCACAAGCGGGATTATATTACCATTATGGTATAGAAAAAAGAGATTTAGAAAATAAAATGTTTGGAATATATTGGCATCAGGTAAAGCAAAGAAAGAGTCCTTTGCTAAGAGGTTTTGATGATTGTTTTTTGGCACCACATTCTAGACATACGGAAGCGCCAATTGATAAGATAAAGGAGAAAGAAGAGTTGGTAATCCTGGCAGATTCCGAGGAAGCAGGTGCCTTGATTGTTTCTGATCAAACAGGGAAGCAAATATTCTTGATGGGGCATCCGGAGTATGACAGGCTGACACTTGATGAGGAATACAAAAGAGATAAGGGAAAAGGACTTGAGATTGCTATTCCAAAGAACTATTATCCTGATGATAATTGTAATAATCAGCCTAAACTTACATGGCGTTCCCATGCAAACGCATTGTATACCAATTGGTTGAATTATTTTGTATATCAGGTCACACCTTACGATTTACTATGAAACTTAGGGAATACAAGCCCGATTTGGGTGCGGTAGTCCCTTAGCCCTATAGTATGTCATTGAGCGTTTTTTGCGAAAAGACGTCACCCCATAGAAAACACGCAAGCTTCATGCATGGTGGTGTTTATGTTAGCAGAACTGTTCATTTATTATAATAAAAAGGGTAGAAGGGATCTTATAAATTCTCAACTACCCTTTTTCTTTTTGAACGTAGCAGGTCGGCTAGGTTGGATGCCCCACACATTTTTGCTTCTAGCACATAGCCTGTCAATGAATAGTTATATTAACCCTATCTGAACAGTGATGCTTATTTGGCCATTCTTGTTTATATAAGGGAAATATGATATAATAGGGAAAGATTGTGTCCGAAAAGTTACAGAAAGCTTGCTTTGAAACCAGTTTAATGTAGTAAAGCTCGCAGGTACATTGGAACAAAAAAGTCATAAAGGAGAGAAAAGTGTGATAGAACAGAGTAAAATTCGTAATTTTTGTATTGTAGCCCATATCGATCATGGAAAATCAACTTTGGCAGATCGAATTATAGAAAAAACAGGATTGCTTACTAGTAGAGAAATGCAGGCACAGGTTCTTGATAATATGGAGTTGGAGCGTGAAAGAGGAATTACCATTAAAGCGCAAACTGTTAGAATTGTATATAGAGCTAAGGATGGGGAAGAGTATATATTTAATTTGATTGATACACCGGGACATGTAGATTTTAACTATGAAGTGTCAAGAAGCCTAGCCGCTTGTGAAGGGGCAATTTTAATTGTAGATGCAGCGCAGGGGATAGAGGCACAGACTCTGGCAAATTGTTATTTGGCACTGGATCATAATTTAGAGATTTTACCGGTTATTAATAAGATTGATTTACCAAGTGCAGATCCAGAACGTGTGAAAGCAGAAATAGAAGATATTATAGGGTTAGATACAGAGTTTGCACCATTAATTTCAGCAAAACAAGGGCTAAACATTGAAGATGTATTAGAACAGATAGTGGCACAGATTCCAGCACCAAGCGGTGAGCTGGACGAACCATTTAAGGCCTTGATTTTTGATTCATTATATGATGCCTACAAAGGTGTAATTGTATTTTGTCGTGTTTTTGATGGTCGCGTAGGAAAGGGAACCAAGATACGTATGATGGCAACAGGTGCAGAGGCAGAAGTAGTAGAAGTTGGAACCTTTGGTGCAGGTCAGTTTATACCATGTGATGAATTAACTGCCGGAATGGTTGGGTATATTACAGCTAGTTTGAAGAATGTTAAGGATACTCGTGTTGGTGATACGGTTACAGATGCAAAGAATCCATGTATGGAACCACTTCCAGGTTATAAGAAAGTGAATCCTATGGTTTACTGTGGAATGTATCCGGCAGATGGAGCAAAGTATCCGGATTTAATAGATGCATTAGAAAAGTTACAATTAAACGATGCATCCTTACAGTTTGAGCCAGAAACATCTATCGCATTAGGTTTTGGATTCAGATGTGGATTTTTAGGCTTATTGCACTTGGAAATTATCCAAGAGAGGTTGGAGCGTGAGTATAATTTAGATATTGTAACAACAGCGCCTAGTGTTATTTATCATGTATATAAGACGGATGGTGAGATGATTGAGATTACGAATCCATCTAATCTACCAGATCCTTCAGAAATTGATCATATGGAAGAGCCGATTGTTACAGCGGAAATTATGGTTACAACAGAATTTGTAGGCTCTATAATGAATTTGTGTCAGGAAAGGCGTGGAGTATATCTTGGTATGGAATATTTAGAGACTACAAGAGCATTATTAAAATATGATTTGCCACTGAATGAAATTATATACGATTTCTTTGATGCTTTAAAATCGCGTTCTAGAGGATATGCTTCATTTGACTATGAAATGAAAGGCTATGAGCCTTCCCAGTTAGTAAAATTAGATATTCTAATTAATAAAGAAGAAGTAGATGCATTATCATTTATTGTACATGCAGATACTGCATATGAACGTGGAAGGAAAATGTGTGAAAAATTAAAAACTGAGATTCCAAGACATTTATTTGAAATACCAATTCAGGCGGCAATTGGAAGTAAGGTTATTGCCAGAGAAACAGTAAAGGCTATGCGTAAGGATGTGTTGGCAAAATGTTATGGTGGAGACATTTCCCGTAAAAAGAAACTGCTAGAGAAGCAAAAAGAGGGAAAGAAACGTATGCGTCAGGTTGGAAATGTAGAAATACCACAACAGGCATTTATGAGTGTATTAAAGCTGGATGAAGAATAGAGAGGTTGAAGGCATGCATGGAGCAATGAAAAAATCATTAGGTATTTATATACACATTCCTTTTTGTATAAAAAAATGTGCATATTGTGATTTTTTGTCTATGCCAGCAACCCTAGAAGTGCAAAAAGAATATGTAGAAGCATTAATAAGAGAAATAGAAAGTTATAAGACAGATGCAAAATATTATGAAGTACAAACCATATATTTTGGTGGCGGTACACCTTCTATACTAGAAGCTGGGCACATAGAACATATTCTAAATGCTATTTATGATGTATTTCAGGTGCAAAATAAGGAGTTATTAGAAATAACACTAGAGGTAAATCCAGGAACTGTAACAATGGAAAAATGGATGTCCTATAAAATGTTTGGAATTAATCGAATAAGCATGGGTTTACAATCTACAGACAATGATGAATTACAGGTTTTAGGCAGGATACATACGTATGAAGAATTTTTGAATAGTTTTAAAATGGCCAGAGAAGTTGGATTTTATAATATTAACGTGGATGTTATGTCTGCGTTACCTGGTCAAACATTGGAAAACTATAAAAAGTCCTTGGAAAATGTAGTTAACTTATCACCGGAACACATATCCTCTTATAGTTTGATTGTAGAGGAAGGAACTAGATTTTGGGAGGATTATAGGGAAGGAGGAAAGATGTTTCACCTATTGCCAGATGAAGAGACAGAGAGAAAAATGTATCTGCTTACCAAGGAAGTTTTAGAGAAAAGTGGCTATAGCAGATACGAAATTTCAAATTACGCAAAAAATGGGATGGAGTCCAAACACAATTCATCATATTGGACGGGGGTCCCCTATATTGGCATTGGAGTTGGTGCTTCTTCCTATCTTGATAATCAGAGATACCAAAATAAACGTGATATAAAACAATATATTCTTTATGCCGGTTTTAGAGAAAAACGGATATGCGATATAGAAGTGCTAAGTAAAGAGGATATGATAAGTGAATTTATGTTTTTGGGATTACGAAGAATGTGTGGAGTATCAAAGAAAGAATTTTTTAAGAGATTCCAAATATCCATGGAAGAGGTATATGGTGATTTGCTAAGAGAGTTAGCTGAGCAAAAGCTTTTAATTTATGAAGATGAGAAAATATATCTTACAGATTATGGAATAGATGTTAGTAACTATGTATTTTCTAAATTTTTACTTTAGTTTGTATGGTATTTTACTAATGTTGTATAAGCGTAACAGTTCAGTTGGGTGTCTAAACTATGATATTGGAATGTAAAGGGTAATAAGAAGATAGGTATTCTGATAGGAGAAAGTAATATGCAAACTATAAAAAGTCATATAAAGGAAGGTAACTTTTCACAAATATATTTACTTTACGGACAGGAAGATTACCTGAAAAAAATGTATCGAGATAAGCTTCGAGGAACAATGATACCTCTAGAAGATACTATGAATTATTCCTATTTTGAAGGAAAAGATTTTGATATGCATGGCTTGATTTCCATTGCACACACGGTTCCTTTTTTTGGGGAGAGAAGACTGATAATAGTAGAAAATAGTGGATGCTTTAAAAATCAAAGTGAATTAGCAGATGAGATAGAATCTTTTCCCAAAAGCACGTTTTTAGTGTTTATAGAGCGTGAGGTAGATAAGAGGAATCGCATGTACAAAGCTGTACAAAAACTGGGAACGATAACGGAGCTAAATGGACTATCAGAACAGGATCTAAAGGTTTGGATTGCAACTATCTTAGGAAAAGAAAATAAAAAAATTACGGAGCAGGATATTTCCTATATGCTGCAAAAAACTGGTGCAGATATGAAGAATCTAGAGAATGAATTAGAGAAAATAATTTGTTATCTGGGAGAGGAAAATATTGTTAATAAAAAAGTAATAGATGAGGTATGCGTTGTACAAACAGAGGGAAAAATTTTTCAGATGATTGATGCCATTGGTATGCAGCAGCAGGAAATTGCTTTGGATTTGTATTATGATTTGCTTGCATTGCGGGAAAAACCTATGTCTATTTTATTTTTGTTAATACGTCACTTTAATATACTGTTACAGGTAAAAGAACTAGAGCGTTTAGGAGTACCAAGTGGACAGATGGCATCCAAAGTAGGAATTCCACCTTTTACAGTAAAAAAATATTTATCACAGGCAAAAAACTTCTCCATGGGTGGGTTAAAAAGTATTTTAAGACGTTCTGTGGAGGTAGAAGAAGGGGTGAAAACGGGTTTACTTTTGGATCAGATCGGTGTAGAATTGTTGATAGTGGAGTTCAGTAAAAAACGAAGATAGATATAAAATATAGAATGGAGCTAAAATGAAAACAATTATAAAAAAAGGGCATATTTTAAATCCTTCTACTAAAATGGACAAGGTAGCAGATATCTTAATTGTAGATGGAATAATAGAGAAAATAGAGGATGAAATAAATGATGCAGATATAGATCAGGTTATTATGGCAGAAGGAAGATATGTAATGCCAGGATTTATAGATTTACATGTACATTTTCGTGAACCAGGATTTGAATATAAGGAGACAATAGAGACGGGGTCCCGTTCAGCTGCAAGAGGTGGGTATACCTCAGTTTGTCCAATGCCTAATACAAATCCTGTAATAGATAGTAAGGAAATGATAGAGTGGCTTTCAAAAAAAGAAAAAGAGGAATCTTTGGTACACATTTTACCGGTTGGTGCAATAACAAAAGGTCAGAATGGAACAGATTTAGCTGATATTAAAGGAATGGCACAGGCTGGTGCAAAAGCAATCAGTGAAGATGGTAAATCGGTAATGGATGTAAATGTGTATGTAGAAGGCATGAAACAGGCAAAGGAGAGTAACCTTGTTGTATTAGCACATTGCGAAGATAAGAATTTAGTTCGTGGTGGTGTAATGAATGCTGGAAAAAAGTCACAAGAGTTGGGACTAAAAGGAATTACTAACGCAGTAGAGGATGTTATTACAGCCAGGGATATTTTTCTTGCAAATGAAACAGGAGCGAAATTACATTTATGTCATTGTTCTACAAAGGATAGCGTAGCTTTAATAGAACTGGCAAAAAAAGCAGGATATCAAGTATCAGGTGAGGTTTGTCCGCATCATTTTACTTTGTGTGACGAAGATATTCCATGCGATGACAGTAATTATAAAATGAATCCGCCATTGAGAAGCAAAGAGGATGTTCTGGCTTTAAAAAATGGATTAAAATCCGGGATTATGGATGTTATATCTACAGATCATGCTCCCCATGGTGCAGAGGAGAAGTCAAAGTCTATGGTTGATTCACCATTTGGAATAGTGGGACTTGAGACAGCTTTTTGTCTTACAGTAACAGAGTTGGTGGAACAGGGATATTTAACAAAGATGGAACTGGTAGAGAAGATGAGCTATAATCCGTCACGTATTATCGGTATAGATAAAGGACAGATTGTAGAGGGAAAGGTAGCAGATTTGGTTATAGCAGATTTTGAGGAAGAATACTTAATTGATGTAAATACTTTCGCATCAAAGGGGAAAAATACACCATTCCATGGAAAGAAAGTAAAGGGAAGAATATATCAGACTATTGTTGCTGGGAAAGTTGTATATGATTATGATAAGGAGCAATAAAATAGTTTTATTAAGCCAATTCTTGTAATAGGCCAGCCCGCTGAACTGTTACCAATTCCTTAATGAATTCTTGTGTATTTTCGTGGAATGCATATCAGATAGATGCGGCATCTAACATTTGAGATACAATGTTAATAAATACTAGGTTAAAAGGAAGGAAGGATACCATGATAAACAAATTAGTAAGTAAAATTTCAGATTTACAGGCGCCTATAGTAGTTGGATTAGATCCAATGCTAGATTATGTGCCAGATGAAGTAAAAAAGCTTGCATTTGAAGAATATGGAGAAAACTTAGAAGGTGCAGGAGAGGCTATTTGGCAATTCAATAAGGCAATTATTGATGCCACATATGATTTGATTCCTGCGGTAAAACCCCAGATTGCAATGTATGAGCAGTTTGGAATCCCTGGGATGATTGCTTTTAAGAAGACCGTAGACTATTGTAAAGAGAAAGATTTGGTAGTAATCGGAGATATTAAACGTGGTGACATAGGTTCCACATCAACCGCTTATGCAGTGGGACATATTGGAAAGGTGCAGGTCGGTACAAAAAAATATGCTGCATTTGATGAAGATTTTGTTACAGTTAATCCGTATTTGGGATCTGATGGTATCAAACCATTTATTGAGGTTTGTAAGGAAGAGAGCAAAGGAATTTTTGTATTGGTAAAAACGTCCAATCCATCTAGTGGAGAGTTCCAAGATCAGTTGGTAAATGGAAGACCTTTATATGAATTAGTAGGGGAGAAAGTAGCACAATGGGGTGAATCTCATATGGGAGATTCTTATAGTTATGTTGGATGCGTAATTGGAGCAACTTATCCGGAGATGGGAAAACGTTTAAGAAAAATAATGCCAAAAACGTTTATATTAGTTCCTGGTTATGGGGCACAAGGTGGAAAAGCAGAGGATCTTGTACCATATTTTAATGAGGATGGGTTAGGCGCAATTATTAATTCTTCAAGAGGTATTATTGCGGCATATAAACAGGAGAAATATAGTAAGTTTGGAAGTGTAAATTTTGCAGATGCCTCCAGACAAGCGGTTATAGATATGTGTCAGGATATTAATGGTGCATTGGCTAGAAAGTAATAACAAGGTGTCAGGGAATTTCTTTGGCACCTAATTCTATAAGTAAAAGGAGAAATATATGTCGGATAAAGTAATTAAAGATACAATTATCACCAGTAGTGTGAAAATGTCGGAAGGTATATACAGTATGTGGTTAAAAGAAGAGGAAATTGCCAAAGCTGCAAAGCCGGGGCAATTTGTATCCTTGTATTGTAAGGAAGGAAGTCAGCTATTACCAAGACCTATTAGTATATGTGAAATAGATAAGAAACAGGGGCTAGTGCGTCTGGTATATCGAGTTGCCGGAAAGGGAACATTAGAATTTTCCAATATGCAGGCAGGTGATTCTATAAAAATAATGGGACCACTTGGAAATGGATTTACCTTAGAAGGAAAGAAAGTTATTTTAATAGGTGGTGGAATAGGAATTCCACCCATGTTAGAGCTTGCAAAGAGTTTAGATGCCAATGTGCAAGTTGTACTAGGATATCGTGATGGCGATTTATTCCTAAAAGAAGAGTTTGAACCCTATGGAACAGTTTATGTATCCACAGAGGATGGTAGCGTGGGAACAAAAGGAAATGTAATTGATGCCATAAATGAAAATAATTTAGAGGCAGATATGATATTTTCATGTGGTCCTACACCTATGTTGAAAGGTGTAAAGGCATATGCCATGAAAAATGGTATAAAAGCACAGATTTCTTTAGAGGAAAAAATGGCGTGTGGTATAGGGGCATGTTTGGCATGTGTATGTAAGTCGAAAG
Source organism: Lachnospiraceae bacterium (assembly GCA_017399885.1). Lineage (GTDB taxonomy): Bacteria > Bacillota > Clostridia > Lachnospirales > Lachnospiraceae > CAG-411. Next base: position 20,412 of record JAFQAU010000178.1, on the reverse strand, counting down.
AAAAAGATTCTCATACCAATGTTAATAACAAACGTATTTGTAAAGATGGACCAGTATTCTACGTAGAGGAGATTGATTTATAATGAATATGAAAGTGAATATTGCCGGAGTAGAGTGGAATAATCCGGTTACAGTTGCATCTGGAACATTTGGTTCCGGAAAAGAATATGGTGAATTTGTGGATTTAAATAAAATAGGTGCGATTACAACAAAAGGAGTAGCAAATGTTCCATGGCCTGGTAATCCTACGCCAAGAATTGCAGAAACATACGGTGGAATGATAAATGCCATTGGATTACAGAATCCTGGAATTGATCTATTTTGTCAAAGGGATATTCCATATTTGCAGAAATTTGCAGATACTAAAATTATCGTAAATGTTTGTGGTAAAAGCACTGAGGATTATTGTGAAGTAGTAGAACGTTTGGCAGATGAAAAAGTAGATATGTTAGAGATAAATATCTCATGTCCTAACGTAAAAGAAGGTGGAATTGCATTTGGGCAAGATCCAAAAGCAGTGGAAGCTATAACAAAAGAAATGAAAAAAAGGGCAAAACAGCCTGTTATTATGAAACTTAGCCCAAATGTAACTAATATTGCGGAGATGGCATTAGCGGCAGAAGCTGGTGGAGCGGATGCACTTTCCTTAATTAATACTTTAACTGGAATGAAAATAGATATTAATCGTAGAACCTTTGCATTGGCAAATAAAACAGGTGGATTATCTGGTCCTGCAATAAAGCCGGTTGCTGTTCGAATGGTATATCAGGTTGCACAAGCGGTTAGTATTCCAATTATTGGAATGGGCGGAATTATGAATGCAGAAGATGCACTGGAATTTATTATGGCTGGTGCAAATGCAGTTTCCATAGGTACAGCAAATTTTCATAATCCGAAGGTTACAGAAGAAGTAATTGCTGGAATTGAAAGTTTTATGAAAGAAAATAACATAAAAGATATTAATGATTTAGTAGGATGTGTAAAATAAGGGTTTAATCTAAAATAGGATATTGTATTTAAAAATACAAAAAGTAGTGCAATATTATGAAAGTAAGATTTATTCGGAAGTTTCGGACTTATGGGTCTGAAACTTCTTTTTTTGCTTTATAGGAAAGTTCGTCCTATAAAGCAAAAAAACGCGACCCGAGGATGCGCATGAATTGGTGTGAAAGGAATTGATAAGGAAAGTTAGTTGAAATCTGCTTTACATATCAAAAAAAGAACTATATAATAAGATGTTAGTGGAGACTAACTAGCATTATAACAAAAGACATTGTAAAGGAAATGATCTTGTCTTATGTGGTGATGGTAGCAACATTGATATGGTTTTTGGGTGCTACGGTTGTTGCCGGAATTATAGTATTGATGTTTTAGGAAAGGTGTATAGGTAATGGAAAAGATCAAGATTGAAAATAATACGGTTTCAGAAACTTTAATCATACCACTTTACGGACGTGCACATTGTTCGAAAAAATATTCGGAAGTGTTTTTTGAACCGGAAGCAGAACGTATCGTGGAGTGTCTGGATTATGATTTTTCAGCTCTTAATTATAAAGAGTTTACCATGATAACGTGGGCATTAAGGAAAAAGATGCTCTGTGATAAAGCAAAGGAATATTTAAAAGAACACCCGAAAGCAACCATTGTTAATCTTGGGTGTGTCTAATGCATTTCAGTATCAGCAACGGTATTATGGGAAGCTGTATCGTATGTGTGTGGTGCAGAAATGTCGATTTCAATACAAATACACAAGGTATCAGCAGGATCTTATCCGTATGAAGGAGTTGCAGGAGGAATATCTTTTCCTAAACCGTCAGGGCATAAACGGCTGGGAGGATGTATTCCGTGCAAAGCAGACGGCGGAACAGAAGATTGCGGATATTGATGTAAAAAAGAAGGAGCTTTATAAGGAGCATGCCCGTTATAAGTATCAGTATGAAAAGGATGGAGATGTGACTGTTTATCTGTATCACGAGGCGCATTATAGGGAACAGTTGGCGGAGCTTAAGGAGAGGCGGAAGGAAGTAAAGAGGGAGTGTGCAACCATTAACCGCTGTATCAGCGAAAGTACCTTTGCTCATATGGAAATACCACTTGATGTGGACGTGGAAAATCTTTATATGGTGGATGTGCCGGAGTTTGAAGGAAATGAGATTTCTTATGCGGGAAGCGAGGTTTATGATGAGGGTATAGAGTATAAATCAGCAGATTCAGGTGAGTATATAGAGTCATATATCGAAGAAGGAATTTCTGGGACAGAGTTGGTTGATATTGTTGCTGAGCTGCCTAAAATCGATGTTGCGGAACCGGAGCCGGTTGTAGCAGAAGCATCACAGGAAGAAACGAATATGATTTCAGAAGAAATTTGCTGTGATGGCAATGAGTCGGTGGCAGTCAAACTGCCTTATGAGCTAGTAAACAAATCCCATGAAGCTGTAGATGAAGCATATACAGAGTTACAGAATTTTGCTACACCTGCTATGACAAAGGAACACTACGAAATACTTACGGATAAGGAGAAGGTGGAATGGCTTGGAATAGCAGAATACAGTGTGCAGGATGCTATTCAGAGATTTATAAGCAAGCTCAATTCCATCGGTGTTGTTTATCGGTATAGTGATGATATGTTGGATGAATTTATGAGACTAGAGTCTGTAGCTGCACAGATGAAGAGGAATGGTAAGGAGCAAGGCGGTAAGAAGAAAGAAATGGCAAGGGCTTTGTAATTTGAGCCAATAGGAATATTTCATTTGTGGTAAGGTACTATATTCAACTAACAATATCTAAAAATCTCTGTTTTCACTTTAATTGTCATAGAGTGTATGCTTCTTATATTTTAGAAATTTAATAGGAAAAAAGCTGTATTTGCCATAGTTTGAAACTATGGCAAAAGGCTTGACAAAAGTATTTTGTAATAGTTGGAAGGAGAAGTATAATAAAAGTTAAATGCCAATATGAAAGGTAAACATGGGAAACACAAAATGAAGGAACACATCATAAAGACGGTAGAGTCAGGTTCGATAGCTGAAGAATTGGAATTAGAGCCGGGAGACATATTGCTGTCAATTAATAGCGAAGAGATAGAAGATATATTTGATTATCGTTTTATTATAAAAGATGAATATTTAGAAGTTGCCATTCGTAAGAAGAACGGAGAGGAATGGGTTTTAGAAATTGATAAGGAATTTGACGAAGATTTAGGATTAGAATTTGAAAATTCTTTAATGAGTGAATACCGCTCTTGTTGTAATAAATGTATTTTTTGTTTTATTGACCAAATGCCGCCGGGAATGCGAGAAACACTGTATTTTAAGGATGATGATTCAAGACTTTCATTTTTGCAGGGAAATTATATTACGATGACAAATATGAAAGAAAAAGATATAGACAGAATTATTCGGATGCACCTGTCACCGATAAATATATCCGTACAGACGACAAATCCGGAATTGCGTTGTAAAATGTTAAATAATAGATTTGCAGGAGAAAAATTGAAATATTTGCAAAGATTATACGATGGTCAAGTACAAATGAATGGTCAGATTGTTTGTTGCAAAAATGTTAATGACGGAGTAGAGTTGAGAAGAACCATTAGTGATTTATCGAAATATATGCCATATATGCAAAGTGTATCAGTAGTTCCGGCGGGGATTACAAAGTATAGAGAAGGTCTTTACCCTATAGAAATATTTAATAGGGAAGAAGCTGGGGAAGTAATAGATATTATTGAAGGTTATCAGAGGCAATTTTATAAGGAATACGGAATTCATTTTGTTCATGCCAGCGATGAATGGTATATTAATGCAGAAAGAGAATTCCCGGAGGAAGATAGATATGATGGGTATGTTCAATTGGAAAATGGTGTAGGGATGATGCGTATTTTTATAGATGAGTTTAAAGATGCATTAGAGCAGTTAACAAATAGTAAGGAATATCCGAAATTAAGAGAGAAACTTCAAAGAGTGGTAACCATTGCTGTTGGCAAATTAACTTATCCAACAATGAAAAAATTCACAGATCAGATGGAAATACTTTTTCCGGGATTAACAATTAATATATTTTATATTAGAAATGACTTCTTTGGTGAAACAATAACTGTTTCCGGTTTGATTACAGGGCAGGATTTGGTAAAGCAAATTAAAGAGAGACAAGACAATGGAGAAGAATTAGGTAGAATTTTGAATATTCCTTCAAATATGTTACGAATTGGGGAACAGGTATTTTTAGATGATATGACTGTTGCAGAGGTGGAAACGAAATTGGGGATGAAGCTGGTTCCGGTAGAGTCTGGAGGAAAAGAGTTTATTGAAGCAATCATTAATCCAGATTATAGTATTAACAGAGATAATGGAAATTTTGTATATATACAAGCCTATGACAGATAAATTATGAAGAGGTGCTAAGATGACTTTACAACAAATAAAATACATAGTAACGGTGGCAGAAACAGGGAATATTACGGAGGCGGCAAAAAGATTGTTTATATCACAGCCGAGTCTTACAAATGCTGTTCGAGAACTGGAAAACGAAATGCAGGTAACAATATTCAACAGGACCAATAAAGGCGTTGTTGTGACAAATGAGGGAGATGTCTTTCTTTCCTATGCAAGACAAATATTGGAGCAGGTAGGTTTGTTGGAAGAGAAATATTTGAATGTCAAAGAGAGGCGTCCAAGATTTTCAGTGTCCTGTCAACATTACTCTTTTGCTGTAAACGCTTTTGTCGATGTTATTAAATTGTTTGATGCGAATCAATATGATTTTACATTAAGGGAGACGCAGACATATGAAATTATTGAGGATGTGAGTAAGCTTAGAAGTGAGATAGGTATATTGTATGTTTCTTCAAAGAACGAAGAGATTATAGGTAAACTGTTAAAGCAAAATGACTTGGAATTTCAAGAACTTTTTGTAGCTAAACCTCATGTATTTATTTGTTCAAAGCATCCATTAGCAGAAAGAGAGAGTATTGCGTTAGAAGAACTGGAAGAATATCCGTATCTTTCTTTTGAACAGGGGGAGTATAATTCTTTTTATTTTTCAGAAGAAATATTAAGTACTTTGGACCGAAAGAAGAATATCAAAGTCCGGGATCGAGCTACACTGTTTAACTTGGTGATTGGGTTGAATGGTTATACGGTTAGTTCGGGTGTTATTAGTAGAGAACTGAATGGAGAAAATATTATTGCAAAGCCATTGCTCGTAGATGAATATATGCGAATAGGTATTATTAGACAAAAAAATATGCCTTTAAGCAGATATGGAGTATTATATATTGAGGCATTGCAAAAATATATTAAGCAGTAGAAAAGGTAAAATAAATGGAAAACGATGCAAAGAGAAAAAAAAAAAATAAATGTTTTTCAATGCGTAAACATTATGATTTTGATAAATTTTGGAAACCCGGAATGCCGGTAACGGATGAAGATTTAAAAATATTAGAAGAAGTAAAAGCATTCTATTGTCAAAAGGGATATGTGCCAATTATGAAAGAAATATCAAATGTCCAAAAGTTAAAATCAAGATTTAGAACATGGAATAATATTCTCCTTGCTGCCGGACTTCCCTCAAGGAATGATCCGGAGCAAAAAAGAAAACGGTTGGACACAATCAACCGGGCAAAAGAGAATTCTCAGAATATTGAATAAGGATTTCTTTTAACGCTTCTGCCGCAATCGGTAAGGAGCGTTCTTTATTCTCCACAAGAAATATTTCACGATACGGAATGGTTTCATGTAAGTGTATCTGACAGATCTCGCCAGAAGCAAGGGATTGTCTTGCCATTTTTTCGGGAAAAAATCCCAGACCTAAATTGTTTTTTACCATAGGAAGAATTTGATCTGTAGTTGCCGCTTCAAATTCCGGTTTCAAAATGAGGTGATTAGAACGATAGAATTCGTCATAAAAGCGATAAGTCATGGTCCTTTCTCCTAAGCACACAAGAGGATATGAATAAATATCTTTGATGGAAAGAGATTCATAAGATAAGTTGCTAAAAGAATTCCCACCAATAAGAATATCCTGAAACTGCATCAAAGAATATACTTTCAAATAAGCAGGTATATCGGCAGGAGAGGCAACTACTGCAAAATCAACAAGCCCCTGTTTTACAGATTCAACTGCCTGACTTGTGAGATGATTTTGAATACGGATACGAATATTCGGATGCGTTTCTTTAAATTCTTTTAAAACAGGAAGAAGCAAAAGATGCAGAGCTGTTTCACTTGAGCCAATGGAAACTAAGCCCTTTTGCAATCCGGTAAGCATTTTTATTTTTTCTTCTGCGGTTTGGAGCTGTTCAACTGCTATTTTAACATGAGAAAAAAGCTGCTCTCCTTCTGGTGTTAACGAGATTCCACGATTGGAACGGATAAGAAGCTGACAGCCTAATTCATGCTCTAACAGTTTAATGGTACGGGAAATATTTGGCTGATTACTGTGTAATGATTCAGCAGCAGTAGTCAGGTTCTTATATTTGGCAACATAATAAAAAATGCGATAATATTCATAGCTTATATTCATAGCGATTCTCCTGTAGAATGAAGTAGATATATAAAAACGATATAACAACGATATCAAACATATATTTTACATATCTTTAAGTGAAAAGTATAATACCAAATGGAAAAAAATGCAACATCATGTAGGAGGGTGGCAATATGAATAAGGATTTGACAGTAGGTAAGCCGGAAACGGTTTTGTGGAAGTTTTGTATGCCTTTCTTTGGCAGTATCATTTTTCAACAGTTATACAATATTGCAGACAGCTTTGTGGCAGGAAAATTTATCGGAGAGAATGCACTGGCAGCAGTTGGTGAGAGCTATGGTATTACTATGATATTCATTGCATTTGCCTTCGGATGCAATATAGGTTGTTCAGTTATTGTATCTCAGCTCTTTGGTGCGAAAGATTATAACCGGATGAAAACCGCAGTGTATACAACACTAATTGCCAGTGCTATGCTATGTATTTTCCTAATGTTGGTTGGTATTTTAAGCTGTAGTTGGCTACTACATATTACGAATACGCCGGAAGAAATTTTTGAAGATTCTAAGTTGTATCTGGATGTTTATATATGGGGATTTCCATTCTTGCTTTTCTATAATGTGGCAACCGGTTTTTTTTCGGCATTGGGAGATTCCAAGACACCTTTTATTTTTCTGGCAATCTCATCTACATCCAATGTGGCAGTGGATATTTGGTTTGTAGCAGTATTTCATATGGGAGTTGCGGGCGTGGCATGGGCAACCTTTTTGTGTCAGGGAATAAATTGTGTGCTGGCGGTGGTTGTGGTATTTAGACGCTTATCTAAGATTAAGACAGAGGGAAAAATACAGGTGTTTTCAAATGAATTATTCCGAAAGATCGCTGTTATTGCCATACCGAGTATTTTACAGCAAAGTTTTATTTCTGTAGGAAATATTATCATTCAAGGCGTTATCAATGGATTTGGTTCCAGTGTTATGGCAGGCTATTCCGCAGCAGTGAAACTGAATAATCTTGTAATTACATCCTTTACTACTTTGGGTAATGGTATTTCTAACTATACAGCACAAAACCTTGGTGCAGGTATTCCCAAACGGGTAAAGTCAGGATTTAAGGCAGGGGTAAAGATGGTATGGATTATCTGCATACCGATTGTTGCATTATATCTGGTGGCAAGTAATGAATTGATAGAAGCTTTCATGGATGAACCATCAGAACTTGTACTATTATCCGGTGTTCAGTTTTTGAAGATAGTATCCCCATTTTACTTTGTTATTTCAGTGAAACTGGTAGCAGACGGTATTCTGCGAGGGGCTGGTATGATGAATCAGTTTATGATTGCTACCTTTACAGATTTGGTGTTAAGAGTGGTTCTTGCGATTTTATTATCTATGCAATTTGGTTATATCGGCATATGGCTTTCATGGCCGATTGGTTGGGGAATTGCAACGGTATTATCGGTTTGGTTTTATAGGAACGGGGCGTGGAAAGAAAAAGAACTTGTATAATTAAAGAGGATGAAAGATAGAGGTTTGATATAGTTTAAAGCTATGTCAAACCTCTGCTTTTTGTATTTTTCAAATGCAGATGTGACCGTTATACTATTACCGATGTAAAAAATCATTTGTAAAATAAAGAAGAGGAGACCAACTATGTCAACAGGAATTGAAACAAAATGTATTCATGAAGGATGGAAGCCTTCACAGGGAGAGCCGAGACAATTACCGGTATACCAAAGCACTACTTTTAAATATGATACCAGCGATGCAATGGGAAAATTATTTGATTTAGAGGCAGATGGATATTTTTATACAAGATTGCAAAATCCAACCAACGATGCAGTAGCAGCAAAAATCTGTGCTTTAGAGGGCGGTGTGGCTGCAATGCTTACATCATCTGGTCAGGCAGCAAATTTCTATGCGATTTTTAATATTTGCGAAGCTGGAGACCATTTCATTGCCTCATCATCTATTTATGGAGGAACCTACAATTTGTTTGGTGTTACCATGAAGAAGATGGGAATTGAATGTACTTTTGTAGATCAGGATTTACCAGAAGAAGAATTGGAAAAATATTTTAAGCCAAATACCAAAGCATTATTCGGAGAAACAATTACCAATCCGACAGTGTCTATCTTTGATTTTGAGAAGTTCGCCAGACTTGCACATTCTCATGGAGTGCCTTTGATTGTGGATAATACTTTTGCTACCCCTGTAAATTGTAGACCATTTGAATGGGGAGCAGATATTGTGACACATTCTACAACAAAATATATGGATGGGCATGGTGTCGGAGTAGGTGGCTGTATTGTAGACAGCGGTAAATTTGTTTGGGCGAAATATGCAGATAAATTTCCGGGACTTACTACACCGGATGAGTCTTATCATGGAATCACGTATGCAGAAAAATTTGGTAAGGGAGCTTACATTACAAAAGCAACTGCTCAGTTAATGCGTGACTTTGGTTCGATTCAGTCGCCACAGAATGCGTTCTATTTGAATATTGGCTTAGAAACATTGCATTTAAGAATGAAAAAACATTGTGAAAATGCACTTGCAGTGGCAAATTTCTTAAAAGAGCAGGATAAGGTAGCTTGGGTACATTATGCTGACCTTGAGGGAGATGAATATTATGATTTAGCAAAGAAGTATATGCCGGATGGAACATGCGGGGTATTAGCGTTTGGTATTAAGGGAGGAAGGGGTGCTTCTATAGCTTTTATGGATAAATTAAAATTAGTATCCATTGTTACTCATGTAGCAGATGCTAAGACGTGTTTACTCCATCCCGCAAGTCATACTCATCGTCAGTTAACAGATAAGCAGTTAGAAGAGGCTGGTATTGCTCCGGATTTAATTCGATTATCAGTAGGTATAGAAGATGTTAATGACATAATTAATGATTTAAAGCAGGCTTTGGCGTAAAAAGGATTGAATATTTTGTAGTAATATGATATATTAGATAGAATTGAATATGTAGTAATCAGGTGTCGGAGCAGTTTTATATAAGACTGGCTCCGGTGAAAAGGGAAACAGGTGCAAATCCTGTGCGAACTCGTCACCGTAATTAGGGAGTAGAAGCCGCGATATCACTGGGAAACTGGGAAGATGGCCAATGCGATGATCTTTAAGCCGGGAGACCTGCCTGAATGCTGTACAGAAACGATTGTTTCAAGCCACGAGTAAAAAGGTTGTACGTTATGATTTGTTGGATTTATTTTTTATTTGTAAAGATAAAAAATCCGATAGATTTATTTTGTGTGCAAACTCTTTACCTGTAATTTAGGAAAGGGTTTTTATTTTGCGTAAATGCACGAGTCAAGCTGTAATGTTTACATTCCAATTTGACGACGCACGCGAACGTGAGAAACATGCAAGGCGAGTTTCTCATCGTTTTGCATGTAAGAAATTTACAGTAGCTTATGGGGAAATTCTCGTTTTTGGCAGTGCCACATATTTAATAAATAATAAGCTGGGAACAGCAGAAACGAGGATAATATGAAAAAAAGATTAGTGGCAATGTTAATGACAGGACTTATGGTAGCCGTATGTGTAACCGGCTGCGGAAACAACGTAGAAGAAACAACTGGAACAGCGACAGAGCAAAGTAATCAGGTAGATGTGGAAACAGAAGGAACAGAAGGAGAAAATAATGATCAGGCAGCAGCAGACGAGGTTGCAGCCCTTATTGATGCAATTTATGTACAAGAAAGAACTGATGAAACAGATAAGCAGTGTGCAGATGCAAAAGCAGCTTGGGATGCATTGACAGATGCACAGAAAGAACTTGTTGCAGGTGAGAATGCTGACCCTGATTATTTCGGAAGAGATACAGGTGATGCTTCTAAGGATGATGTGCGTAATCAGGATGAAATTGGAGAAAATGAAATTTTAGTAGTTAGCTTTGGTACATCATTTAATGACAGTCGTGTTGCGGATATTAAGGGAATAGAAGATGCATTGCAGGCAGCATATCCGGATTGGTCTGTAAGAAGAGCATTTACAGCACAGATTATTATTAACCATATTCAAGCACGTGAAGGAGCATGTATTGATAATGTAGAGCAGGCATTAGAACGTGCGGTTGCTAACGGAGTAAGAAATCTTGTGATTCAGCCCACTCATTTAATGCATGGGGCAGAATATGATGAACTAATGGAAATTGTAGAAACTTATAAGGACAAATTTGAGTCTGTAAGTGTTGCTGAACCTTTACTTGGTGAAGTGGGAAGTGATGCAACTGTAATTAACGAAGATAAGAAAGCAGTTGCTGAAATTATTACTGCCGAAGTTGTAAAAGATGCTGGTTATGACAGTATTGAAGCGGCAAAGGAAGATAAGACAGCATTTGTATTTATGGGACATGGTACACATCATACAGCAATGGTTACATATAGCCAGATGCAGACTCAGATGAATGAGCTTGGTTATGATAACGTATTTATCGGAACTGTAGAAGGTGATGAAGCATTTTTAGCAGATGCAATTATTGAAAATGTTGCAGCGGCAGGTTATACAAAAGTAGTACTACGTCCTTTAATGGTAGTAGCAGGAGACCATGCGAATAACGATATGGCAGGGACAGAAGAAGATGCATGGTATGCGATGTTTACTGCATCAGGAAAATTTGAAAGTGTGGACACGCAGATTAAAGGTCTTGGTCAGATTGAAGCAATTCAGCAGATATATGTAGATCATACAGCAGCAGTATTAAAATAATAGGGATGTAGTATGAAGAAAAAGCACATTTTGATAATAGGAATACTGATATTAACAAGTATTATATTTGGAGGATGTTCCGATAAGGACAGTGAAAGGGAGTCTGCTTCTGTTACCGGATCTGCTGTTTACACAGAACTAGTAACAGAAGTAGAAGAAAACGTACTGCCGGATGGAATTTATATGGCGGAGTTTAATACCGACAGTTCCATGTTTCGAGTAAATGAAGCCCATGATGGTAAAGGAACGTTAACAGTGGAAGATGGGAAAATGACAATTCATGTTTCACTTGGTTCTCAGAATATTGTAAACCTCTATCCGGGACTTTCGGAGGATGCCAAGAAAGAAAATGCCATACTTTTAGAACCGACGGTGGATAGTGTTACTTATAGTGATGGATGGACAGATGAGGTATATGGTTTTGATATCCCTGTTCCGATAATTGGAGAGGAATTTGATGTTGCTTTAATTGGAAAAAAAGGAAAATGGTATGACCATAAAGTAGTTGTTTCTAATCCACAGCCTTTAGATTCCGCAGATACATCCATAGTGAATGTTAAGGAAACACAGATAGATTTAGAAGATGGCAGTTATGCAATTGATATTATCTTTGAAGGTGGGAGTGGAAAGGCTGAGATTTTATCGCCAGCTTTTATTACGGTATCAGGTAATGCGGTAATTGCTACTTTGAAGTGGAGTAGTCCGTATTATGATTATATGATTGTTGGAGATGAAAAATATCTACCTGTTAACAAAGAAGGAGATTCGGTATTTGAAATTCCTGTTACAGTTTTTGATGAAGCGATAAGTGTTATAGGTGATACTGTGGCAATGAGTAGACCGCATGAGATAGAGTATTCAATTACTTTTTGCTCGGATACAATAGAGGCGGTTAAATAAGAGGATGGATAAATGACAGGAAGAAAAAAGATAATAACAATATGCTGTTTACTTTTGATGGGACTGCTTGGGCTGTGTAGCTGTGGCAGTCCTTCTTCCGATTCTGTAAAAAATACTTCATCCGATACAAGTGAGAATTTCACGGTATTGGAACAAACAGAAAACACGGAAGAGAATAATGAAAAGCTTGTATATGAAAGCAGCATGGAATTGAAATATGCAGAGAATTTCTCCGTGGACTATTATGTCGGCGGATACAAACTTTTAACGGTAAAGGATGGTACAAAACTTTTGGTTGTCCCGGAAGGAAAATCGGTTCCGGAAGATTTAGAAGAGGATGTGTACATAATGCAACAGCCTATAGAAAACCTGTATTTGGTGGCAACTGCGGCAATGGATATGTTTGACTCCTTGGATGCAGTTGATACTATCAGACTTTCGGGACAAAAGGAAGGTAATTGGTATATTGAAGCTGCAAATGAAGCTATGGCTAATGGGAATATGTTATATGCCGGAAAATACAATAAACCGGATTATGAGTTAATTGTTTCTGAGAATTGTTCTCTTGCCATCGAGAATACGATGATTTCTCATTCGCCAGAGGTAATTGAAATGATGGAGGATTTTGGGATAGCGGTCATGATAGAGTATTCCAGTTATGAATCTCATCCTCTTGGTAGAGTGGAATGGATTAAATTTTTTGGAGCATTGGTAGGCAAAGAAGCTGAGGCAGAAGAAGCATTTGTAAAACAAGCGGCTATTTTGGAAAAAGTAACCGCGGATGAAAAAACAGATCAGACGGTTGCTTTTTTCTTTATTACGTCCAATGGTTTGGTACAGGTAAGACAAAGTACAGACTATGTACCTAAAATGATTGAATTGGCAGGTGGCAAGTATATATTTGAGAATTTAGGTGATCCGGAGTCAAGCCGCTCTACCATGAATATGCAGGTAGAAGAGTTCTATAACAGTGCAAAGGACGTGGATTATATCATTTACAACAGTTCTATTGATGGTGGGGTGAATTCCATAGAAGAATTGCTGGATAAATGTACTGTGTTGAAAGATTTTAAAGCAGTACAGAATGGTAATGTATGGTGTACCACCAATGATATGTATCAGCAGTCTATGTCCATTGGCTATTTGATTGAAGAGATACATTCCATGCTTCAAGGTGAAGATGAAGCAGAAATGGAATATTTGTTCCGCTTAGAGTAGAGGAGGCATTATATGCAGCATAGTAGGAAAATAAGGTATGTCATTGCATTTCTTTTGCTTGGCATTAGTGTACTTGTTTTTGTAGCCATGAATGTGTGTATTGGAACTGTGAAAATTTCTTTGGAAGATATCATGGTATCTATAGGTGGTCAGCAAATCAACAATAGCAGAATCTTGTGGGATATTCGAATGCCCAGAACCATGGCTGCAATGATTTTGGGTGGAGCATTGGCTTTGGCAGGATATTTATTACAGACCTTTTTTCACAATTCTATAGTTGGACCTTTTGTGTTAGGAATTTCTTCAGGAGCCAAAATGGTTGTAGCACTTGTTATGGTATTTTTGATGGGACAGGCTATCAGAGTCAGTTCTGTGACATTGATTGCCGCGGCTTTTCTGGGGGCTATGATATCCATGGGATTTGTTCTTTTGATGTCCCGTAAGGTGAAGAATATGTCCATGCTGGTAGTAAGTGGTGTGATGATTGGTTATATTTGTTCGGCTGTTACAGAGTTGGTAGTGACCTTTGCAAATGATGCAGAAATTGTAAATTTGCACAATTGGTCAAGAGGTAGCTTTTCCGGAATGACATGGGACAATGTGCTTGTTATGGCAGTAGTGATAGCACTAACATTTGTTATTGTCTTTTTTATGGCAAAGCCACTTGATGCCTATCAGTTAGGAGAATCTTATGCACAAAATATGGGAGTGAATATTAGGGTTCTTAGGGTGGCATTGGTCATTTTATCCAGTATTTTGTCTGCTTGTATTGTAGCATTTGCAGGTCCCATTTCCTTTGTAGGAGTTGCAGTACCTCATTTGGTAAAAAGCCTTTTGGGAAGTGCAAAGCCGATTCTAATGATACCAGCTTGTTTCCTTGGCGGAAGTGTATTTTGCTTGTTCTGTGATTTGTTGGCAAGAACCATGTTTGCTCCAACAGAACTTAGTATCAGTACTGTTACAGCGGTGTTTGGAGCCCCGGTAGTGCTGTGGGTTATGATAAGGCGAAGCAGGGAGAAGGTGGCATAGTGAAATATTATTTCAAGACAGAGAGTTTAAGTGTAGGTTATCATAATAAGCCAATTATTAAAGATATTGAAATTGGTTTAGAAAAAGGTGAAATATTGACTCTGATAGGTCCTAATGGTGCGGGAAAATCCACGGTTTTAAAAAGCATTGCAAAGCAATTAGCACTCATTGCCGGAACAATTTATCTGGATGAGCAGAGTGTGGAAAATATGTCGGGGACAGAGTTGTCACAGAATATGGCAGTGGTGTTGACGGAGAGACTACGAACGGAAATGATGACTTGTGAAGATGTGGTGGCAACCGGAAGATATCCTTATACCGGACGATTTGGTATTTTGTCTGAGTCGGATCGTCATGTAGTAAAAGAAGCAATGGAGCTGGTGCATGTGACTGCCATTAAGGAACAGGACTTTACTCGCATTAGTGACGGGCAGAGGCAGCGTGTGATGCTTGCCAGAGCGATTTGCCAGGAGCCGGAAATCATTATTTTAGACGAACCGACCTCTTATCTGGATGTAAAGTATAAGCTGGAATTTCTCTCTATTTTACAGGAAATGAGGAAGAAAAAGGGATTGACAGTAATTATGTCTCTTCATGAATTAGATCTGGCAGAAAGAGTATCTGACAAAATTTTGTGCATTGATGGAAAGCGTGTAGATCGTTTTGGAAAACCGGAGGATGTTTTTGAGCAGGGATACATATCAAAGCTGTTTTCTATAGAATCAGGTAGTTTTGATGAAGAGAACGGAAGCATGGAATTAGAACCTGCAAAAGGGGAAGTAAAGGTATTTGTTATAGCGAGTGGTGGAACCGGAAGAAATGTATACCGCAGATTACAAAGACAAGGCGTTCCTTTTATAACAGGTATTTTACCACAAAATGATTTGGACTATCCGGTAGCAAGGGTACTGGCAACAGATGTAATTGTTACAGAGGCATTTGAGCCAATTACGGAAGAACAAATACGTAAGGCACGAAAGAGGTTGGCTGCCTGTGATAAAATTATCTGCTGTAAAGAAACTTTTGGAACATTGGAGCAGGCAAATATGGAATTGTTGGAATTTGCAAAAGAATCCGGTAAGGAAATAGAAATGAATTGTTAATGATGAAGAAAGGCATGAAGAATCTATGGCAAAGGTAATCATGGTACAGGGAACTATGTCTAATGCAGGAAAAAGCCTTCTGGTAGCCGGTTTGTGTAGAATTTTTAAACAGGACGGGTTTAGGGTGGCTCCTTTTAAATCCCAGAATATGGCGTTAAATTCCTTTATTACATCGGAAGGATTGGAAATGGGTAGAGCGCAGGTTATGCAGGCGGAAGCAGCAGGAACCCCGCCGATGGTATGTATGAATCCTATTTTATTAAAACCTACCAATCATACAGGCTCACAGGTAATTGTAAATGGTGAGGTACTCAGGAATATGAGTGCCAGAGATTACTTTGCCTTTAAGAAGAAATTGATTCCCGATATTAAAAAGGCTTTTAAAAAGTTGGAAGAATATGCGGATATTATTGTAATTGAAGGAGCAGGAAGTCCGGCGGAAATTAATTTAAAACAGAATGACATTGTAAATATGGGAATGGCTGAAATGGTGGACGCACCAGTTCTTTTGGTGGGAGATATTGACAGAGGCGGGGTGTTTGCACAGCTTTTAGGAACTTTGATGTTGCTTGAGGAAAAAGAAAAAAGGAGAGTAAAGGGACTTATTATTAATAAGTTTCGTGGAGATAAATCCATTCTTGATCCGGGAATTGAAATGCTGGAAGAAAAGGGGAATGTTCCGGTGGTAGGAGTTATCCCATACATGGAGTTGTCTTTGGAGGATGAGGACAGTCTGACGGAGAGGTTTGACAGAAAAAGCGAAGGTTTAATTAATATTGCCGTAATCCGATATCCCAGAATTTCCAATTTTACGGATTTGAATGTTTTTGAACAAATGCCTGAAGTGACAGTGCGATATGTGACATCCATCAGTGAATTACACCATCCGGATATGATTTTCTTGCCCGGAAGTAAAAATACCATGGGTGATTTGAAGTGGATGCGTCAGAATGGCTTGGAAGCTGCTGTTAAGAAGTTGGCAGAAGATATTCCGGTGTTTGGAATTTGTGGTGGCTACCAAATGTTAGGTCAGGAGATTTTTGACCCGGAAGGTGTGGAAGAAGGTGGACAAATGCGAGGGATGGAATTACTCCCCGTGTCAACCATACTGGAGGCAAAAAAAAAACGTTGTCAGGTTGAGGGCAAGATTGAAAGATTAAGAGGACTGTTCCATGTACTTTCTGATTGTACTTTCAAAGGCTATGAAATACATATGGGAAGGTCGGGGACAGAAGAAAAGATTGTAGTGACATCAGACATGAATGAAAACATTTATGGTTCCTATGTGCATGGATTGTTTGATGAAGGAATTATTGCAAATACAATGGTACAGGCACTTGCAGAGAAAAAGGGAATTGAGATAGAAAATGGAGAGTTTGAGGATTATCAGACTTTTAAAGATAAGCAGTATGACAAGTTGGCAGATACTCTGCGTATGTATCTGAATATGGAGGAAATCTATGAAATGCTTGGAGAATCCCATCTGGAATGATTATACAAGAGAAGAATTGAGAAAGTTGAAGGTTGATGAACCGGATGAAAAATGCAAAAAAAACGTACTGAAGAATTGGGATGCCATTGCAAAACCCTTAGATGGAATGGGAAAATTTGAAACGCTTATTGCAAAGATAGGTGCCATTACAGGAACGGAAGAAATTGATATTACCAAGAAGGCTGTAGTCATTATGTGTGCGGATAATGGAATTGTAGAGGAAGGGGTTAGTCAATCCGGGCAAGAGGTTACAGTAGCGATTGCAAAAGCCATGGGAAAAGGGCAGTCTTGTGTAGGGCAGATGTCGAAGGCAGTGGGAGCGGATACCATTCCGATAGATATTGGTATCAATTCAAAAGAATCTATTGCGGGAGTTATTTCTAGAAAAGTACGATGTGGTACCAGAAATTTTAGGAAAGAGCCGGCTATGACAGAAACAGAAACCCTCCGTGCCATAGCGATAGGAATAGAGATAGCATTCCGGTGTAAAAACAGAGGATACCAAATTCTTGCCACTGGAGAATTGGGGATTGGCAATACCACGACCAGCAGTGCGATTGCTGCGGCTTTGTTAAAGAGCGAAGTACAAAAAGTAACGGGAAGAGGTGCCGGATTAAATGATACCGGCCTTGCTAGGAAGCAGAAGGTAATTGAAGAAGCAATTCAGAAATATGATTTGTATCATGCAGATGCCTTAACGGTACTCCAGACAGTAGGCGGTTTTGATATTGCAGGTCTTGTGGGACTTTGTATTGGTGGAGCAATGTGTCATCTGCCTGTTGTTTTGGATGGAGTCATTAGTATGATAGCAGCTTTATTGGCAGAACGATTGGTTCCGGGAATAAAAGAGTATTATATTCCTTCTCATAAGGGAAAGGAGCCGGCTATCGCAATGCTTACAAAGGAATTGGAGCTAGAGCCGGTAATTGATGGAAATCTGGCATTAGGTGAAGGGACCGGTGCAGTAATGATGTTTGCATTATTGGATGTGGCTCTAAGTATCTATCAGGGAAAAACAACCTTTAATGATATGAGGATAGAGCAGTATGAAAGGCTGAATTAAATGTTGGTATTGATTACAGGAGGAAGCGGAAGTGGTAAGTCTGCTTATGCAGAGGATTATATTACGAAACTTTCCAAAGATTATAGAAAATATTATATTGCCACTATGCAGGTATATGATGAGGAAGGGCAGGAAAGGGTCTGTAGGCATCAAAAAATGCGGCAAGGCAAAGGTTTTATAACTATTGAGCAGTCAACAGATATTCATCAGGTTGCGGATAAAATGGAAAAGAATACCACAGTTGAAAATATTGCTTTACTGGAGTGTATATCCAATTTGGTGGCAAATGAGATGTTCTGTGCGGGTCAGATAAGGAACTGCGCATTGGTAAAGAAAAGTATTATTGGTGGAATAGAAGAGTTATTAAAAACGATAAAGGATTTCATTATTGTTACGAACAATGTGTTTGAAGACGGAATTACTTATGATGAAACAACCACGAATTACATTAGGGCTATGGGGGAAATCAATCAGGAATTGGCTAAGATTGCAGATAAAGTGATTGAGGTGGTTGTTGGAATTCCGATTATAGTGAAAGAAGGAAGATAATATGCGTATTGTAAAAGCAATAATAATCGCATTTTCAATGTATTCCAAAATTCCTATGCCACAGTTTCAGTGGAAGGATGAGGATATGAAATATATGCTTTGTTTTTTTCCGTGGATAGGAGCGGTGATCGGTGGCTGTGTTTATTTTTGGGGAATAATTTGTGAAAAATATGTAATTAGTCTGTTGTGCTATACATTGATAGGAACAGCAATTCCTTTATTGATTACAGGGGGATTTCATGTGGATGGATTTATGGATACCATGGATGCTTTTGGTTCTTATCAGCCTACAGAGAAAAAATTGGAAATATTAAAAGATTCCCATATTGGCGCATTTGCAGTTATTATGTTAGGTGTTTATGGATTATTGTATATGGCAGCTTTTTCTGAAATAGGGGATAAGAATTTATTGCAGATTGTTTGTGCTGGATTTTTCTTATCCAGATGTCTAAGTGGAATCAGTGTGGTATCATTTCCGCTAGCCAAGAAGGAAGGCTTGCTTTATTCTTTTGCTAACAAGGCGGGGAAGAATATTGTGAAGGTATCTCTTTATTTGCAAGGGACATTATGTATGTTGTTTATGTTATGGTGTTCGTTATTTGCCGGAATGATTGTAGTAATAGCAGCGCTTAGTGCATTTGTTTATTACTATTATCGCAGTAAGAAAGAATTAGGTGGAATTACTGGGGATACGGCAGGATATTTTTTGATTTTGTGTGAATGTAGTATGGTGGTTGCGGTAGCAGTAATTAATATAGTATGGATGTAAGATAGAGGTATATTAGATGAAGCTGGTAATTGGTGGATACTTCCAAGGGAAATTGGATTATGTGCTTGGTGGGAATATGTTAACGGATTTTTGTATTGTAGATGGTGAACTTCCTAATGCAGAACAATTACAAGAGTCAAAAGACAATGGAAAAACAGTAATTGTGAATCACTTTCATGAGTGGATGAGAGCAAGCATTAGGCAGGGTAAGAATGCAGAGCAGGAAATACTAGAATTTATAAGCAATGCTCCTGGTTGTATTGTGATTAGTGATGAGATTGGAAATGGAATTGTGCCTATAGACAGTTTTGAACGGGAATACAGAGAGCGAACAGGAAGAATTATGGTAAAGCTGGCGGAGCAAGCAGATGAGGTGGTACGAGTGATATGTGGAATCGGTCAGAGAATCAAATAAAATTAGTGATGATTCGTCATGGTGCTACGCCTTCCAATAAAGAGCATAGATACCTTGGTAGAACAGATGAAGGATTAAGCATGGAGGGAGAGTGGGCATTACAAGAAGCAAAAAACGCCTATCCTTCTATCGATTATCTTTTTACCAGTCCTATGAAGCGTTGTATGCAAACTGCCCGGATACTCTATCCTAAGCAAGAAATTTTAGTGATACCGGAATGGGTAGAAATGGATTTTGGAGATTTTGAAGGAAAGAATTATATGGAATTAAAGGCAAATGAATACTATCAGAGGTGGATTGACAGTAATGGCACATTGCCTTTTCCAAATGGAGAGAGCAGAGAAGTTTTTATAGAACGATGTAAACAAGGATTTCAAAAAATGTTGTTACAGCTGAAAAGTCGGCATCAAATGACCAGTGCTATGACAGCAGGGTTAGTGATACATGGTGGAACCATCATGTCTTTGCTGAGTACTTTTTACGGTGGTAAATATTTTAATTTTCAGGTAGCCAATGGACAGGGATATATCTGCACGCTTAACGAGATACAGGGATATCCTCAATTGATAGATGTTAAGAAAATAGGACAAGATAGATTGTGAGGAAATGAATGAAATATCATATATCAGCGTTTTTCTTAGGCTTTCTTCTGGATTTGCTTTTGGGTGAC
>JAFQAU010000177.1 GCA_017399885.1 Lachnospiraceae bacterium | reverse complement strand
TATTTTTTTTAATCTTCTCTATAATCCTTAGGCAGGTGCGCCTTTTTTTGCCTTATCTAACGTATGTTCGATGAACATACGTTTCTTTTTTCTGTTCAAAAAATCGGAATTTCCTATAAAGGAACAAAGTGGACAAGTCCACTTCAACTCCCTAAATCCCTCATTCATGAGGGACTTGCTCCACTTTGCGTGCCAGATGCGTGTTGCATGCCTTTTGCAACAATATTCCTTACGCATCGGTGCGCATCCTCGGGTCGCGTTTTTTGCTTTATAGGACGAACTTTCCTATAAAGTGAACAAGGGGCTGTGGCATTAACCATTTAAAACTCGTTAATGCCACAGCCCTTTTTGTTTTTTTCGCCAAATTAAGCATGCATTACCATCCTCCTAACCAGTTTGTGTGTTAGATTGTAACAGTTCAGCCCTGGGCTGAACTGTTACGTTAGATATGTGTTGCATACCATTTCTATACTGTCGTATATGATGCACTATAATTTACACGTCCCTGCATCCAAATATTCCCCTTAAATCTAGCTCCTACCATAGGGACCCCATATAAATCCTTTTTATTAATACAAAGATTAAAAATCAAATCATTACAACTTAAATCCATCTCATATATCTTCTCATTTGTGAAAGGATTCTCATATTCTTTATAACTCAATATATTAGCAATAATTGTATAGTTATCTGATTCTGAACCATATGGTATGAAGGTATTTTCAACAATGGAATAAATATCTTCTGTTCTTACTCTCCTAGATACCATAGCATACGTGTCAATATCCTCAATGGTAAGACTATCTATAGCTTCTTGGTTACCTTGTCTAGCCTCTGCAATTAACCTTTTTCTTTGTGCATTCTCTTCCTTGGTGTGACGAAGCTGTATTTCTGATTGTTCTAACCCAAGGATAATTCTACCTTCTATGGAAAGGGCAGACAACGATATCTGTCCCTCCTGTATAATTCCTTCTATTAATTTTCCATTTTTTATGAAACTAACCATATTTTGCAAATAAAATATTAAAGAAACTCCAACACGAACATCATCACACATGCCTGTATAAGCATCAGTATCAACACGTTTATTTATGCTAACATCTTCAATGGCCGTAATGTATTTTCCTCTACAATAAGGAAAATAATGTCCCAAATAAAAGAATCCTTTCTCATCATATTCTCCCACAATTCCAATTCCCATATTTTTTAAGAAATCTTTCTTCATCTCACAAAGTGCTACTTTATTTGCCATATCTGCTTTATTTTTTTCTGTAGGTTGTTCCATAATAATTCCTAGAATTTTCTCAAAATCCGATCGACTCTTAATATTACTAAATCCTATTGCCCGTAGATAACTATGCATAATTACCACCCTCCTTTACTTTATTATTGGTCTATATTTTCCATAAATATTTGTCTTAAATATATCTTACCATATCCATGGCTGTTCCACAAACTTATTTTTCTATTGCCATATTTTTAATCCTATGCTACAATACGGAGTAGTCTCGGAAACTCGGTACTAAAATGATGAATAAAAATACATTTTATGCAAAAATGCAATATACGTGCTCATTGCTAGAACGAATATTAGAAATGGGCATGACTTTAAAACCTCCCAAAAGGCAGGTTTTGGAAATTATGAATTTGAGATGATTAAACAGATTGATTTTTCTTGTATTTAATCTGGGCATCTAAATGTATATTGATGCCGGCAATCATGGCAAAGAAACTAAAACGTTTTTTGCCATGGATATACATAGAATGCAATTTGTAGTCATTGAGAATTCTATCATTTACACGCTCTGAACCTGTGCGGTTGTTA
>JAFQAU010000176.1 GCA_017399885.1 Lachnospiraceae bacterium | reverse complement strand
TTTCTTCATAATAGTCGTTAAAAATCTCTTGTAAAATATTCATAAGAGTATTATGACAGTTATTGGAGAAAAAATAAACCCCTAATTCCCCTCATGATTGAGGGGTTAGGGGAGTTGAAGTGGACTTGTCCACTTTGTTCTCTGTTTATTCTATAGTTTCATTGGTTTCTTCGGTTTTATTAGAATCCTTTTCTTGTTCTGTCTTTTCTGTTTCCTGTGTTTTTCTTTGGTAATTAGGATCCAAATAGCAGACGACAGGAACACCAGCGGAAATATTTTCGTAAATTACCTTTGCTTTTTCTACAGGAAGATTAATACATCCGTGAGAACCATTGGTTTTATAGATTTCCCCTCCGAATTTACTTCTCCAGTTAGAATCATGCATGCCAATATTTCCGTTAAATGGCATCCAATAGGAAACGGGGGTACGATAGTCCGCATTAGAGTTAGCCCCAAGAATAGCATCTCTTTCCTTATAGGTTAAATCATATACACCTTGAGGTGTACTCCAACCTCTTCTTTCGTTTCCAGATACGAAATCACTTTCTACAATAAGCCTACCATCTTTATAGTACCAAAGATGTTGTGCTGTTAAATTAATTTCCACATACGTATTACCCCAGTCGGCATCTTCATAAGAGGCTGCTTTTTGTATATAAGAAGGCTTTCGGTTAACGGTTTTTCCTTTCTTTACTGCTTTAATAAGAGCGGTTGCTTCCTTCTCACGGTTTAATAACCAGCCATAGTCCCCACCTGAAACAGAAACTCTATTCCCGTTAGAGGATATAAAGTGACGGGTCTTTCCAAAGGTGTTATAGGTTGAGCCTATGTAATCTACAAATGCTCTTACATTATCCTTTTGAATTTTTACTGTATGTTTCTTTTTGTTTATTTTTAACCATTTTTTTATAACACTGTGATCCACAACTTCCGTAACAGTTCCAAAGTTATAAGTAATCTTTGCACTAGTGTAAAGACTTAGCTTTTCATATAAGGATAGCAAATTCTCATCTGTGCTATATACTTTTGGATTCTTATAACATTCCTGTTCATCAAGTGAAAGTGTAGTGGCACCTGTTAAAATTGCGTGGGATAATGCATTTTTAAAGACTTTTTTATTCACAGTAGAACCAAGCTCCTCTTCGATTAAGCAATATCCCTTGTCTTTTTCATATTTAATATGTGCATTTTTTGGTGCTTGAATATACTGTTTTTCAAAAAATAAAAGTGATTGCATGACTTCCTCTAATTTGCTATCATCATAGGAAATACAGTTCTCTAAAGTATGCTCCTTCTTTTGAAAAAACGATAAAAACCACAAGAAAGAGTTTTGCTCATTTAGAAAAGCTGTCACAGATCCATCAGACAGAAAACCTATGGAAATATCTTTTCCATAAATGTAATCCGTAACATTATCTCTTCCATGCAATTCTAGTATATACGTGTTTAATTCCTGTTCCAATAGCTGTTCTACCTGGTTAACCTTCATTTTGGAAACGTCTAATCCGTTTATTTTTGTATCATAAAAGAAATGATTCGTAAAATAAAAGGTAAATCCAATATAGATAAGTAACAGCAATGCTATGGGAATAATAAAAAAGCATAAGAGAATCTTATGCGAAGATTTTTTTGACATATTCATATGTAACCCCTCATGTACTCATTTGTATTTTTTATTGCTTTGTGCCAAAAGCACCCCCAGCGGGAATCGAACCTGCAACTAACCCTTAGGAGGGGTTTATTATATCCATTTAACTATGAGGGCACAACTTAAGCACGTTTATTATAGTTTTTTTACAAGGAAAAGTCAATGTTTTTATTTAATTAAACAATGAAACTGTACAATCATAGATGAAAGTTTACGTGTTTACTATCGGGAAACGTCTTTTCGCAAAAGGCGCTCAAAGACATACTATTCAACTAAGGGACTACTGCGCCCAAAAAGCAGGGCTTGTATTCCCTAAGTTTCGTAGTAAACACTCATGAAGCTTGCTGTACAACCATAGATGAAAGTTTACGTGTTTACTATCGGGAAACGTCTTTTCGCAAAAGGCGCTCAAAGACATACTATTCAACTAAGGGACTACTGCGCCCAAAAAACAGGGCTTGTATTCCCTAAGTTTCGTAGTAAACACTCATGAAGCTTGCTGTACAACCATAGATGA
>JAFQAU010000175.1 GCA_017399885.1 Lachnospiraceae bacterium | reverse complement strand
CCAGCCAATGCTACCAAAAAAATAGACATTACCATAATAAACTTTCGTAGTTTATTACCTTTCATATTCACATCCTCCTTACTACATATCTATTTACATGCCAATTTTTATTTCACGGTTAATCTATCGACTCTTTTTACAGTTTTCTATAGTCTTTTCAACCATTAATTATCAAAAGGAAATATTTCCCTATAAAATGTTTCTGCTTGCCACATGGGAACACAATACTTCAAATTCTTAACAAGAATAAAGCCTGTTGCTGATTGGGTACTATCATACAGCAACAAGCTTTATATCTACTCGTAACAGTTCCGTGGTATGAATAAACTGTTACATTTATTCTCTTATATTTTTTGAAGACTGCCCGTTGTTAGAGCTATTAAGCTCTGATTTACTTCCTAAGGTAACTTCCAGATTTTTTTCTACATATTCTCCATCCTCTAACTCCATTACAGTTATAGTAACTACCGTACCTTTTCTTGTGTAGGTTAGAGTATCTTGTAACGCTTCTAAGGTAGCTATCTTTTTATCATTTATCCTTACAATAATATTTCCTACATGCATTCCTGCCTTATCTGCAGGTGATCCTTTTGTAACATTAGCCACATAAATTCCCTCCGGCATATTATAGATAGATCCATTCTCCTCTGTTACATTCTGTCCTACAACTCCTAAATAACCTTGCTCCGACACAGCAAGCTGTTCTCTATTCATTAACTCATTAATAATTGGAATGGCATCTGATATCGGAATAGCATATCCCATTCCTTCCACTTCCTCAGATGCATATTTTACAGAGTTAATTCCTATTACTTCACCTAATGAATTTAACAAAGCACCACCACTATTACCAGGATTAATAGCCGCATCTGTTTGTAATAAAGTCATAGATGAGTCCTCCATCATAACTTCTCTGTCTTTCGCACTAATATAGCCTACCGTTACAGATTGTCCTGAGCCTAGTGCATTTCCAATTGCAATTGCCACTTCACCCACCTTCGTATTGTTGGAGTCACCTAGCGTTGCTATTTTTATTCTTCCCTTGGTATCCTCTGATAAACTATTCTTGTCAATAGCAATTACCGCCAAATCCGATGTGGCATCGGCTCCTTTTACTGTAGCCTCAGCCTTTTTATCATCATAAAAGGTAACAGATACCTTTACATCATCTCCTGCAATCACATGATTATTTGTTACAATCAAAAGCTCGTTCTTATTTTCACCAATAATAATACCGGAGCCACTGCCCTCAGACGCTTGGGAATAGGTCTCTCCCCAAAATGTTTCCACATCCTGATTAATCACTGTATCTATTGCCACAATAGAAGGCATTACATTCTCTACCACTAAAGAAATACTTCCCTCATTTTCCACTGTAGTTGTAGCTCCTTCTATTTTTTTGTTCTCATCCACCAGCTCAACATTCTTCTCCTCTTTTTGCTGTGTAATCTTTTGTGAAATATACTGGGTTCCTGAAAAACCTGCACCTAACAATACACCACATGCCAAGGATCCAACCAATAATTTTACAGTTTTGTATTTTCCCTTTTTTGGGGACTCTGTCTCCTGTTCTTTACGTTCAAATTGTACATTATCTCTCTCATAATTATTCATATTCACAATCTTCTCCATTCTATCACTTTCTTATGATGGTAACATTTCAGCCAGGGTACCTTCATGGCTGATATTCAAATTCTAATTAAAATTTATGTTTCTTTTGTGAACCACCTATGAAATATTTGTGTGCTGTTTTTCCTGATGTGATACTCTCTAGTATAGAATGATTCTGCAAATTCTTCTTAAAATGTAACAGTCCAGCCACCTGGCTGAACTGTTACCAATTTTATTCCTGTTATACACTTTCCTTCCGTCCAGTAAATTGATCAATCTGTCTAAATTATTACTAAAAGTTCCCGAATAAATAAAACGCATTGGCCTCTTCTTTTATTCCCCGAATGGCATTTTGTACACTGGCATCTGCGAGATTTCCTTCAAATTCAAGAAAGAAACGATACTCCCACTTTTTATTTTCAATTGGTCTGGATTCTATTTTTGTTAAATTTAATTGGTTAAAAATAAAATGTCCCAGCATATTATATAAGCTTCCACTTTCATGTGGCAGCTCAAAGCAAACACTTACTTTTTTTCCATCCTTACGGTAAATTTTTTGATTTGTTATAATAATGAATCTTGTACTATTATTTTTTTCTTGATTGATATTCTCCTGCAAAACTTCTAATCCATAGAACTTTGCTGCACGTTTACTACCAATGGCTGCCTGAAGCATATTTTGTTCCTCTTTTACTTTTCGGACACTTCCAGATGTGCTCTCGTATGCTTCTACCTGCATATTAGGATATTTTTCCAAAAATTCTCTACACTGTAAAATGCCTTGCTGGTGGGAATATACCTTGGTTATTTCTTCTATCTTTGTTCCCGGCATTCCAATTAATGCCTGATCTACCTTAACCTCTTGCTCCCCAATTATGTATGTATTATTTTTTGCTAGTAAATCATAAATATCGCCAATTCCACCAGTGGAAGAGTTCTCTATTGGTAATACTCCATATTCTGCTTCCCCTGTCTTTAGTGCCTCTATGACCTCTGCAAATGTTCTTTTATTAATCCCTTCTATATTCTGTCCAAAAAAATCCTCCATTGCCTGTTCTGTATAACTACCTCTGTCACCAAAGCATGCAACCTTCTTTTTCCCTTCCGGTAATCCTTGTAATGGAACTAAATTATCCATTTCACTGGCATTTTCCTTTACAAGAGAATACTGTATCTTACGACTGATAGACATAATTTGCGAAAACAACTCACGAATTGCCTGCTGATTAAATACGTCATCAGTAAGACCTGATAAAGTCTGCAGTTTTTCGTCCTCACGTTGCTTATCATATACTTTCTTTCCTGTTTCTATTTTATAAGCAGCAACCTCATAGGTAAGCTTCATTCTTTCCTCAAATAATGCTGTTATTTGTTTATCGATTTTATCAATATCTTTTCTAATCGCCTGTAAATCCATACTCTTAACTCCTTCTTTTAAATAGTCGTTGTAACATTTTGTCAAAGCAAACATGTTACTAGTAATTTCCTTATGAGCAAATACACTTTTTTCATCTTAACATATTTTTTTTTAACACTCAAGTAATCTGCTGTTACCACAAAACGAACATGTAAACAGTAACCAAAAAAATGTCGAATTTTATATATTTTACTGTTACCCTTGCATAAAAACATCACAACTATTATAATAATAATAGAATTTGTTTTTCTATCCAATTGTATAGAAACACGAGGGGGGATTTTACATGAAATCTAAATTAGTACCAATATTTATTTTTGTTGGCGTTGTTGTACTTGCTATCCTAACATACCATTTCAAACAAACAGTTTACAATGATGATAACACACTAGGAAACACAAGTACAAATCTATTAAATGGGGGATTATATTGCGAGTATGAAGACAAAATATATTTTAGTAATCCCTCAGATGAGGGAAGATTATATGTTATGAATTCTGACTTAAGTAATCCAAAAAGACTTTCGGAAGACACAGCCTATAGCATTAATGTGGCTGGTAAATATATCATATACGGAAGACACAACGAGAATCAGGATAAAAATAACGAGAACTTTTTTTCAGTAAACAAAACAGGACTCTACCGTATGGATAAAAACGGAAAAAACACAAAAACCCTATTTGATTCTGTAGTTTCCACGGTAAACTTGTTTGGCAATACCGTATATTATCAACGGAACACCCGTACCGGCATAGGGGTAGATGCTATCAATATTGACAAATCCAACGAAACAGCAGTTATTGATGAGCCAATTTTTCCTTTTGCCATTTCTGAAGGATATCTATATTATACAGGTGTAAAGAAAAATCACAATATCTTTAGAATGGATTTAGACACCAACGCTTCAGAAATTTTATGCGAAGGCAATTTTTCGTACCTCACTCTATGTGGTTCTTATCTTTATTTTTTGGATTTAGCGAACAATCATGCCCTTTCCAAAATGAAATTAGATGGAACAGAGCAAACAACACTTGTTACTTACAACACTAGTACTTACAATATCACATCTGATGAGGTTTATTTATATTTTCAAATTGATAATGATGAACAAATGGAAAATGGTATCTATCGATTGGATTTAACGAACTCTCAAATAACTTGTATAAAAGAAGGTGATTTTTGTAATATTCATTGCACCTCTAATTATACCTTTTTCCAAGAATTTGGTTCCACTACAACCTTCGTAGTGGAAAATATTGAAAATCCTACCGTAGAGGAATTTAATCCAAGTATTGAGTAACCGTTCAGCCCTCGGCTGACCTGTTACGTTGTAAGTCCATGGGCAAAAAAGCAGGCACACTTTGATATGCCTGCTTTTTCCTATTATAGAATTATGCTTGCTAAACCGCTACTACTCTTCTTTTATTTCTACTACCTTTACTGTAATTGTTTTTAAAATTGTTCCTTCAAAATTCTTAATATATATCTTAGTTGTTCCAATACTCTCTGCTGTGATTTCAATGGTTCCCGTAGATTCATCCGTAGTATTGGTAATGGTACAAATCTCTTCATTTGCTACTTCTACCATACAATAATCTGCCTTACCCGAATGAACTACATAAGTAACTTCACCATAATCTCCTTCTTCAATTTTCACAGATGTATGATCTACGGATACACTCTTTGGTACTTTGTATTGGCTATCTGCTACAACAACCGGGAGTGTTTCTATTATCTCCTCATTTTGATTTCGTATATATATGTTCGTGATTCCATAGGCTCCACCCGTAACCTGTACATATGCTTTGGAAGGGTCCTCCTCATCTACCTCCATATAGACATCACATATATCTAAATTTTCAGCTTCTACAGTACAATTATCTGCATACCCATACTCAGGTATCACATTAAAATAAAAACTATTTTCCTCTGCATCCATATCCACAAAAAGTGAATTTGTTGACAATTGCACCCTGGAAATAACCGTATCCATAGCATCTATTACCATGACAGGGATAGTTTGTAATATTTCTCCCTCTAAGTTAGTAATTGCAATGGTTGTATTTCCTTGTTCTCCACCAATCACCTCAACCTCATTGCTACTTTCAAAATCATAGTTTACATAGCAAATATCCTCATTGAGAACCTGTATTTCACACTTAGATAAATCAACCCCTTCTGTCAATGCATCTACTGTAAAATATTTACTACACTCCTCCACAGTGGCCCCCATGTAGATATCCACTTTATTTGTTGAAACTGCAACCTGTGTTAATTTTTTATACTTTACAGTTACTGAAACAGTAGCCAATACTTCATCTCCATTATAAATTGTTATATTGGCAACTCCTTCTTCCCCTGTTGTGGCTACCTCATCCCATATATCTACTACGTCTGTATTATCACTTTCCATATAAATCTCATCATTTTCATTCTGATACTTTATAAACTCTAATGGATAAAATTCCATTTCTGTACCAACGGTACCATATTTTTTTATAAAATTTTTCTTATCAAAGATAGCATTTTTTACGGTAACCTTTACGGTTCCAATTTTTTTCACTTTCTTTTTCTTTTTTTGCTTAACAATAATCTTGGCAGTTCCACTTTTTACCCCTGTAAGAATTCCCTGTTTTGAGACCTTAACAATTTTCTTATTACTAGACTTGTAAGAATATGTGGCCCCCTTTACTTTATTTTCTATTGTAAAACTGGCACTTTTCTGCTTTCCAATAGATATAGTTACCTTTTTCTGAGAAAGACCTACTGTCTTTGAAGCTTCCAACTTCTCATTTTGTGCACCATGCAATGATAAAACACCTATGAAACAAATACATCCTATTCTTCTTCCCACATTAGCTAAAACCTTTGTTAATTCCCTCATAACACCCAAAGCTACCTTTCTTCTAAATAGTCATATACTGTATGCAAAAAATACAAGGATCCAAATATAATTACCGCATCATATTGTGCCTCTTCTTGTTTCGCCATTTCCAATCCCTGATAAATAGTTTCTGCTACATCTACGTTTTTACAGAATTTCCCGGCTATCCTTCCTAATGCATCTGCCGGCAAAGCTCTATTATTATCTGGTGTTACGGTAATAATTTTACTTGCATATTTACCTGTATACGATAACACCGATTCATAGTCTTTATCGGCCAATATCCCCATTACATATAGAATTTTTTTATTCTCCAAATAAATATTTATAGACTCCCCTAGGGCTCTAGCACCATCCCTATTATGTGCACCATCTATAATATAAATGGGCTTTTCCAAAACAAGTTCAAACCGTCCCTTCCATTTTGTAAGAGCAATTCCTCTTTTTATATTTTCTTTTGTAATTTGCCATCCTTTTCTTTCAAGCAAATAAGCTGCCTCAATAGCCAAAACGGCATTTTCAACTTGATATTTTCCTAATAACCTTGTATAAATTTCTTCCATATCCTTATAAGAAAACCCTACGCCTTGCAAGGAATGGCTTACATTTTGAATTTTTGAAAAATCAGCAAAACCTATTTCTGCCTGCTTTTTTTTCCCCTGTTCTAACAAAATAGGTGTGATTTCGTCCTGCACTCCTCTAGCTTTGCTCCATGCACTATAATCATACCCTACCACAGAACCATGTTCTTTTATAATTCCCGCTTTTTGTTTTGTAATTTGGGACAAGGTATCCCCCAAAATATTCTGGTGATCCAAACTTATGGATGTTAAAACTGTACAGCATGACGTTTTTATTACATTGGTAGCATCTGTAATTCCACCCATTCCCACTTCTAAAACAACTACGTTACAGTTTTGTTCTATAAATTCTAAAAATCCCATTGCAGTTTCTATCTCAAATGGAGTAGGTATTTCCCCACCCATTTTTTTGATGTTCTCACATGCTTCTTTTATTTTCTCCATCCACTTGCAAACAGCATCCTCTGAAATATTGGTTTCCACCATTTTATTACCTATCTCTTCTAAGGTTTGTATTCTCTCCTGATAAGTTCGAATGGTTGGTGAAATATATCTTCCTACTTTATATCCGTTGGCAGCTAAAATATAACTGATATAAGCTGAAACGGAGCCTTTTCCATTTGTCCCACCTACGTGGATAAAATTCAACTTCTCTTGTGGATTTCCTAATTCATTTAGCAGTTTTTTTATGTTTTCCAATGTATACTTATCCATTTTTCCTTCTGTAGATTGTATAAATTCCATGGCTTCTCTAAAATTCATATTCTTCTCCTATACTTGGTTAATTTCCTCTATTGCCTAGCCTATATATATTTATAGGGTTATGTCAGAGTATGACATAACCCTATAAGTACTATTATTCCACGTATTCATTTGTGAGAAATCTAAGAAACAAATCCTCTTCCTAAGCTATACCAATTAAAAGGCAAATTTTGCCTCAAAATATTCCTTCAAATCTGAAATTTTTACTCTTTCCTGTTCCATAGTATCTCTATCACGTACAGTTACAGCTCCATCTTCTTCCGATTCAAAGTCATAAGTAATACAGAAAGGTGTTCCTATTTCATCCTGTCTACGATATCTCTTACCAATATTTCCTCTGTCATCATATTCGCAGTTGTAATATTTACTTAATTCCTGATATACCTTTTCTGCACCCTCTGCTAATTTCTTGGATAGTGGTAAAATACCAATTTTTACAGGTGCCAATGCCGGATGAAAATGTAAAACAGTACGAACATCTCCGCCTTCTAATTCCTCTTCATCATAGGCACTACATAAGAAAGCCAAAGTAACGCGATCTGCTCCCAAAGATGGTTCAATAACATAAGGAATATATTTTTCCTTTTTCTCATCATCAAAATAATCCATTGGTTCACCAGAGGTATTCTGATGCTGTGTTAAATCGTAGTCTGTACGATCTGCCACACCCCATAATTCACCCCAGCCAAATGGGAATAAAAATTCAATATCTGTAGTAGCCTTACTATAGAAACATAACTCTTCTGCCTGATGATCTCTTGCACGCATCTCATCTTCCTTAATACCCAAATCCTGTAACCATTTAATACAAAATTCTTTCCAGTAAGAGAACCATTCTAAATCTGTTCCCGGCTCACAGAAAAATTCAAGCTCCATCTGCTCAAATTCTCTGGTACGGAATGTAAAGTTACCAGGTGTGATTTCATTACGGAAGGATTTACCAATCTGTCCAATTCCGAAAGGTATCTTTTTTCTGGATGTTCTTTGTACATTTTTAAAGTTTACAAATATACCTTGTGCAGTCTCTGGTCGTAAATATACCGTATTCTTTGCATCCTCTGTTACTCCCTGGAAGGTTTTAAACATTAAATTGAATTGACGAATTTCTGTAAAATTATGCTTTCCACAGGTAGGACAGCAAATATTCTTTTCCTGAATATAGTTCTCCATTTCTTCTTTAGACCAAGCATCCACACTTCCCTCTAAAGGTATGTTATTGCTATCCATATAATCTTCGATCATCTTATCCGCACGGAATCTTTCATGACATTCCTTACAATCCATTAATGGATCTGAAAATCCTCCTAGATGTCCAGATGCAACCCATGTTTGTGGATTCATTAAAATGGCACAATCCACACCAACATTATATGGATTCTCCTGAATAAATTTTTTCCACCATGCTTTTTTTACATTATTTTTTAGCTCTACTCCAAGATTTCCATAATCCCATGTATTTGCTAAACCACCGTATATTTCTGAACCCGGATATACAAATCCTCTTGCTTTGGCTAGTGCCACTATTTTCTCCATAGTTTTTTCCATAATTCTTTCCAACCTTTCTATTTCTATGTTGTTTTATTTTCATTTAATCAATTTACTGAAAAACTATAATTGATACATTTTCTCCTGTTGTCTGCGCCTGATTACTTCCTGTAATAATTGCATCTGTATAATACTTTATAGTTCCTTCTACAATAACGTTTAGTGATTCCTCTACTATAACAAATTTTAGTCCACTTTCCTGTAAAACTTTTTCTTTCTCTATTGTAGAACCATCTTCACTTACAATAAAATTCTCAGGTAAAACTATATTTTCTCCCATCTCTTCTGAGGAAATAACTTGCATATGTTCACCTTGAAAATCTGTATAGACCTGTGCATTTTCCATTGTTAAAAGAACCTTGGCATTGTCCTCTTCTACTTGAAAATCCACCAATTCTACACTTTTATCCTGTGTTTGTGCTTTATATGTATCAACCGTCTCTTCTACAAAGGTTTTTAACTCATCCTTTTGATAATATTCTTTATCAAAGGACTCCACACATAACAATTCAATTTTTCCACTTTGGTTAATATACACTGTATCTTCACTAACCTCAGACATTTTCAAATGGCTTTTGCTTGAACATCCTGACACAAAACTCAAACACATAGCTAGAAAAAAACCAAGTATACATTTTTTCTTCATTTCGATTCCTTCCTTTTTTCCTTTCATTTATATATGCTACACATCATATTTTTACAATATTCTCATTGTACTATTTAGCCTTTCATTTTTCAATAGTTTTTTATGTGAGGTCTTGCAAGGGTATTTCCAACATTTGTAATGACTGAAAATTTCCATTCGCATAACACTTCATATAAGCATTTGCCACACATATTAACTCTTGTAAAAATTCCTGTTTAAGTATAAAAGTATATAGCTTTTCCACAGAACTTGTAATGATATGCTGCATGGCATAAACTGTTGGTGGTGATATCAGGATAGTATCACTAAAAAGGGCACTACAGCTTTTACACAATAATCCACCCATTTTGGCAGAGAAGTTTTTAGGATACTCCTCCTCTGTTTTTTTTCTACATTTCACACACGCAAATACCTGTGGCGTTTCCCCATTAAAATCCAACGCTTTTAATTCAAAAACTGCTCGAACCAACTCTTTCGGCAGCTTGTCATTTCCCAGTGCTTTTAAGGATTGATACAGTAACTTTAGTAGCCCTGTGGATTCTATGTTCTCATAAGTTAAATAGGATGCCACCTCACAAAAATACATACCATAGGTTACCTTTTCTAAATCCGTACGCAAATCCTCAAAATAATTTTGTATCTGAACATTGTTTATGGTATAGGAATTTTTTCCCTGATAAATTGTGAACTGTCCAAATGAAAAAGGCTGACTACAGGCCATTAATGCACTGTTTTGTCTTCTTGCACCTTTTGCAAACGCAGATATTTTCCCTCGTTCCTTTGAAAGAATAACCAAACGCTTATCATATTCCCCAATGGGCATTGCCGACAGTACTAGTCCCGTCACTGTTTCCAAGTTCATTTTCACAATTCCCTTCTTTATCCATTATATTCCAATCACTTTTCCTTTGAATGTAATCTAAATAATCATCTATACAACCCGTTTTTTCAAATTTTTTCCAATATTCATTAACCATATTGTTTTATTCCTTTCCTTTAAGACTAAACCAATATTTTCTCTGCTTATTTTTATTTTTTCCTATTTTAAGATGACTATACAGAAATAAACTTCCTGTTTTTTCCTATACATCCCTTTTATCATAACCGTAATTTTTCAGTAAAAAATCACTGTCTCGCCAATCTTTCTTTACTTTCACCCACAATTGCAGATTAACTTTGCTATCCAGTAAATTTTCAATTTC
Organism: Lachnospiraceae bacterium; assembly: GCA_017399885.1. Taxonomy (GTDB): domain Bacteria; phylum Bacillota; class Clostridia; order Lachnospirales; family Lachnospiraceae; genus CAG-411. The sequence goes on along the minus strand of JAFQAU010000175.1, from coordinate 6,809 downwards.
TTTTCTAGCTTCCATACCTATTTTTTTCAGCATGGCACCCTGCTTTCCAATGATAATCCCTTTGTGAGAATCTCTCTCACATACAATTGTAGCATTTATATCAATCATATTTCCCTTCTTCCGTTCCTTCATACTTTCAACGGACACTGCAATTCCATGAGGAATTTCATCGCTAAGCAAACGCAATGCTTTTTCTCTTACTAACTCAGCCACAATTTGTCTTTCCGGCTGGTCCGTAATAGTGTCTGCATCATAAAACTGTGGTCCTTCCTCTAAATAATCAAATACCACATCTACCAAATGTTGTGCATTTTCCCCTTTAAGAGCTGAAACTGGTACAATCTCTGCAAAATCATATACTTTACTATATGTATCAATTACAGCCAATAGTTCTTCTTTTTTTATTGTATCTAATTTGTTAATTACCAAAATTACCGGTGTACGTACTTTGGTAAGCTGCTCTGCAATATGACGTTCCCCTGCACCAACAAAGGTTGTTGGTTCAACAAGCCAAAGAACCACATCAACCTCATTTAATGTTCGCTCCGCCACATTTACCATGTATTCTCCCAATTTATTTTTTGCCTTATGTATTCCAGGGGTATCTACAAAGATAATCTGCCCCTGTTCACAAGTGTGAATGGTTTGTATACGATTTCTGGTTGTTTGTGGCTTATTTGATGTAATGGCTATTTTTTGTCCTATAATCTGGTTCATCAAGGTTGACTTACCTACATTAGGACGACCAATTAATGTTACGAATCCTGATTTAAATTTATATTCCACGTTAACCTCCATAAGCTTTATAATCTATTTTCTGTCTAAAATACCACCTATAATCATAACAGTTCTTGCCAATTAAAATAAATTATAGATATTTTCAAACATTTGTTTATTTTCCTCTATCTTTCTCTCATTTCCAATGACACAAATATATCCATCGTCCATACCGGCCTTAATAATAGATGCCAAATTACGGATATCCTCCTTGGTAACATTAAGCACCTGATTTCTAATGTTTTGCAAATACTCTTCTGTTATTCCACTCATATAAGCACTAAAGGATCTACTTCCTTTTGCAGAAGGTGTTAATGGTATATCCATGTTACTTAAGGTTCCAATCATATACTTTGTCATATTTCTTTCATCTTCATCAAAATTCTTTATATACTCATAGGCATGCTCATAGATATCATTGGTCTCCTTCAAGTTTGGATCTCTGTAAGAAACAAAATACATTCCACCACTTTTTAGAAATCCACACATACAACCATAGGCTCCACCTTTTACACGTACATTATTCCATAAGTAATCATAACTTAAAATTACCTTTAGAATATTTAATGCCCCATGATAAGGAAATCCTTTTTTTAGGTATTCACCTGCTCTGGCTACATACTGCACCTGTCCTGCATTTTTTAATCCTTCATTTATTCCCCTCTTTAGAAATGCATTCTCTCCCTTTGGTTGAATCTGACTTCCCTTCTTTGGAAATTTTTGAATGAATTTTTCCAAAACCTTTGCAAATTGATTATAGCCATTGTCATCTCCAGTAAAGCTTAGAATTACATTTTCACTGCAAATTATATAATCTAATATTTGCTTAACTGTATCTACAAACGAATCTTTCTTTTTATCAAAATTTTCTTCTAGATCACAAAGGAATTGATAATATGACAATCCATCTGTTTCATCATTAAATTTTCCTGATTCTAAGAAATAAGACAATGCACGGGTTGTTGCCATATTATGCCCGCTAGAGTTCATTCGCATTTGCAAACGTGACTTCGTTTCTGCCAAGATCTCACGCAAGCGTTTATTATCCGAAAAATTGGTTGCAAATACCATTTCTCTAATTAATTCCAAAGCCTTTTCCATGTTCTCATATAGAACCTTGGTACGCACTTCAAAGGTTGCTGTAAACTGGTCACCCTCCTCATGCTTACCATACATATTAATATCTGCAACAATACCACCGGTATATATATTGGTTTCATTTGTAAACTCTAAATAACTATAATTTTCAGTATCCATATAGCCTAAAAGTGTTGCCAAAAAGGAAACATACGGTGCCATATTACGAATAGTGTCCATATTAAATACAAATTTAATATAACCGATTCCATTGGTATACACATTGTTATGAATTACCTTAATTCCGTCTATTTCTTTCTCTTCGCTACATAGTGGTCGTATTTCCTTAACCATGTCTTCTCTGGTAAGCATAGGTATCTTTTCTAATTCTTCTTTTGTAGAAGGCTCCTCTTGATATGCGCGAAGTGCCTTTGTATCTTCAATTAAATTTAAAATCTCCTGTTTAGACAAGCTTTCCTTTTTTGCTCTTAACTTCGCCTTTGTTTCTTCTTCCTGAAGCTTTGCTAAATTAATCTTTGGTTTCACAACTACCATAGTACTATGGGTATTATTTAGCATATACTTTTCTATTAGCTGCTCAAAATAACCATTCTTTACCTGGCTTCTTAAAAAAGCAAATACATCATTGGCTAAAATATGACTAAAAATAGCATTATCATCATACAACCAGCTATCTAACATTTGAATCCCGTACATTAACCCCTTTGGATAGCTACCAAAATCAGCCTCTCTATACTTAAATTCAAAATAATTTAAGGCTGCATACATCGTTCTCTCATCTATGCCTTCCTGAACAATCTTTTGTAAGCTTTCTTTTACAACCTCTATAAATTTTTCTTCCTGTTCTGTATTTGCATCTTTTGCAATAATGGAAAATACCGGTTGTAAAATACCATTTTCGTAAGAGCTTAACACATCCTTGCCAATTCCGGCATCTAATAACGCCTGTTTCACAGGTGCTCCCGGAGTATCAATTAATGCATATTCCAACACCTGAAATGCCACATATAACTCCTTGTTCAATGAAGTGTCAATTACCATATTATAGCTTAGATATGTTTTATCCTTTTCCTCTTCCTCCTCAGATAAAGGATAAAAAGCCTCTATTCTCTTCGCCTCTTCAAATGGTTTTTGCATCTTAATCTGTGAATCCACCGGCTCATAGTCAAAATTTCCTAAATAATGTGTATCTATCCACTCTAATTTCTCTTCAATATCCATATCGCCATATAAATATATATAGCTATTGCTTGGATGATAATACTTCCTATGAAATTCTAAATATTCTTCATAGCTTAAATCCGGTATATTTAATGGATCTCCACCAGATTCCACTCCATACGCCGTATCTGGAAACAAAGACTGTTGAATCATTCTACTTAGTTGTTGCTCTGGCGATGAAAATGCACCCTTCATCTCATTATATACAACACCATTATAAATAAGTTCTCCATCTTCTTCCTCTATCTCATAATGCCAGCCTTCTTGTTTGAAAATTTCTTCTTTTTTATATATATTAGGGTAAAAAACTGCATCCAGATATACATGCATAAGATTTTGAAAATCTTTGTCATTACAACTAGCTACAGGATAAATGGTTTTATCAGGATATGTCATTGCGTTTAAAAATGTATTTAAAGAACCTTTTACCAGTTCCACAAACGGATCCTTTGCGGGAAATTCCTTAGAACCACATAAAACTGTATGCTCCACAATATGCGCTACTCCTGTGGAATCCTTCGGTGGTGTTCGAAAACCTATAGAAAATACCTTATTGTCATCCCCATTACTAATTATAGCAATTCTTGCCTTTGTTTTTTTGTGTTGAAATACCAATCCCACACTATTTATATCTTTTAGTTGCTCTTCTCTCAACAATTGGTATGCATCTAAGCTCTTTAATTCATCTTTACTCTTAATATTTTTTGCCATATTTATTCCATGCCCACGGGGCAACCCTTTCTACTTTTTTATTGCACTCTTTCCTACGGTCAGCCCGATAAATGCAAGGCTCCACCTTAACTGTTGCTCGTTTATACACAAAAAATATTATAGCATACTTAAATATAACTGTCATGCAAAAAAACAAATCAAATCACCTATCAAAAGCAACTATTTGTTTCTATTCACACTTATGCTTAGCATCCATTCAGCCTGTGGAAAACGGTTACCAAACTTAACACTTACTGTTATCCTATAGGAGATGAATGTGGTTTTGCAGAATTTTGTAAGGGTTAATATAGTAACATTTATCCTTTTATCCTAACATTTTTCACAATTTTTTTCTAATTTTATCTCCTTTTTTAAACATATTTTCTCTTTTTTTCTTGCAATAATTTGACTTTTTATAAAAAATATGTTAAAATGAAAAGCGTGTGTTATATATATATACACATTTTTTACTTTATAAGATTAAGATGCCAAAAGAGTCAAAGACGATTTTTATAATACTATATTGGGTATAACAAGCTAACTTGCAAATACCGAATATATTGTCAAAAAGGTCAAAACACTTTTGACATACTAATCTTTATAGATAAATTTATCGTGTAAAAAACCTTAGGAACAAATCGGTATCATACTTTATAATTATGCACATGTAAATACATATAAAAAGCATACATTTAAAAGTTTTGTTCTTAACAACGGAAGGGAAGTATAGGTTAACACATAATTAATTTTTTAGGAGGATTTTTAGTATGAAAGGAACAGTAAAGTGGTTTAATGCCAAGAAGGGATTTGGATTCATTTCTGACGAAGCAGGAAATGATGTATTTGTACATTTTTCTGCATTAAACATGGAAGGATTCAAGGTTTTAGAAGACGGAGAAGCTGTAGAATTTGATGTTATCGAAGGTGAAAAAGGACCTCAGGCAGCAAATGTAACAAAATGCTAATCACTTTTTAGTCAATATAAAAAGAGCTGTAGTTTCTACAGCTCTTTTTTCTTATTCTATTGCATTTGTGCGCTGACCCATCTAAATTGTTACAACAATTTTTATTTTTCCCCTAAAATATTAACTGCCTTATAAGGGGTACTATAATTTAAATTATCTACAACGATTCCACAGTTTTTTGATTTGGCATGTACTATCTTATTATCTCCAATATAAATAGCAACATGTCCAATTCTCTCTAACTTGTTATTATAATAGAATACCAAATCTCCCGGTTGTAGCTCTGATATAACAATCTCTTCTCCATTTTTTACCTGTTCATAGGAGCAACGATATAGACTCACACCGTAGGAAGCAAATATTTGTTGGGTAAAACCTGAGCAGTCTACCCCATCTGTCAAACTATTTCCGCCCCATACATATTTATTTCCAACGAACTGTAAAGCGTAAGAAACTAACTCCCGCCTTACCTTACTTACATCCTGATTATCAACAATCTGTGTTGCCTTCCTAACTGCTTCTTCGTCTATGTCCACAGAAGAAAGCATTACCTCTGCCTTTAAAGCCTTTGCTTGCACATACCCCTGTGCATTATCTCCAACATTTACCAATGCCAACTTGTCTTGTACATCCAAAACCATACAGGATTCGTTATTTTTTACAATTCCTACTACATTTTCCGTTTCTACTTCCTGGGTTTCAATATTTAATTTTTCTCTTTTAATAAAGCCAGTTTCTTCTCCATACGAAATCTCTGCCCAATTTTTTGTAAGTCTAAGCACCTGTAACTGTGTCCCCTTATCCAAGGTATCCACAATATTACTTTTTGCAACCTTGACACTTACCACTTCTACATAATCCTTTGACACATATCCCGTCTTCCCCTCATGTTTCACTTTCATCCAACTACGATTGCTTTCAGAAACAATATCTAACTGTTGTCCTGAATAAAACATAGTATGTACCTTTGATTTCATATTCGGGTTACTTCGAAAACGTAATCCATCTACTGCAACCACACATTTCTCAACCTCTTCATATTCATTTTTTAATTGTGCATCTGCTGATTTTGTTGCATAAACTCTTTCTTTTGCTTTTACAATTCCCGAGATAGTGCATGTTGCTACATCTTCTCTAGCAGCTTTTTTATTTTTGTAAACAGCCTGATATGATTTCTCTTTTACCACACCATTTATTTCAAATAAATTAAGATTCTTTTTCATGTACTTCTTAAGCGCAGTTCCCTTTAAGGTGTACTTACTATACACATAACCAATTTGATCGCCTATCTGGATCTTAGACCATCCGTTTTCCTCAGATAAATATTTTACTGTATCTCCTGGGTTAAGCTTCGCTATTACAGCTGAATTTGCTGAAGGCTCTATTCTAACATTAAGAAAACTATTTACGTTGGCACACAACATATCCTTTGGTATAGTAATTGTTAATTCCCCTATCTTAATTTGCATATTATCTGCTTCTGATACAAAGCTTTCTTTTATGTTTACTCCAAGGAAAATTACCATTACCAAACATAAAATTGTTACTATCCTCATTCTTTTTCTAACATTAACCATCCTATCACCCCAAATACCTCTCTTGCACAAATTACATTTATATGTTTTTTGTGCAATTACTTTATTACATTTGTAACTTTTTATATTACATTAGTAATATTCTCCAATTCCAAGTTATCTTTTACCAATAAGATAGTTAATATTATACATCTTGTTCTAAATTAATACCATTTCTATTCCTTGAACTATAATTATTTTTCCTTTAACTTTCATTACATTTTTTATAATAATATGTTAATTTTTTTATTTTTGTAACCTTCTTTACAAAAGCTTATCTAAAGCAATGTTAATTGTAGTTCTTTTCCCTTACACCAGCTTCTATTTAAATGGTTACTATTATTTTTTTTATTTCCTTAGCTCTTTGCTCCCATGTATGCAATTCAATACTATGTATATATGCATGTTCTACAATTCTTTCTCTCCCCTTACTATCCTCCAATAATTCTTTCATTTTTTGTGG
>JAFQAU010000174.1 GCA_017399885.1 Lachnospiraceae bacterium | reverse complement strand
TGAAGCTCTTCCAGCATCTCCAGGTGCTGCAGCTGGTAAAGTAGTATTTACAGCTGAAGAAGCAAAAGAATTAGGAACAGGTGGAAAAGGAGAAAGAATAATCCTTGTTCGTTTAGAAACAACACCAGAAGATATTGAAGGTATGGTAGCTGCACAAGGTATATTAACTGTTCGTGGTGGTATGACATCACACGCAGCCGTTGTAGCACGTGGTATGGGAACATGCTGTGTATCAGGTTGTGGAGACATTAAAATGAACGAAGAAGCTAAAGAATTCGAATTAGGTGGATACAAATTCCACGAAGGAGATTATATCTCATTAGATGGAACAACAGGAAAAATATACAAAGGAGATATAAAAACAGTAGAAGCATCAGTTAGCGGAAACTTTGGAAGAATAATGGGATGGGCAGATGAATTTAGAACATTAAAAGTTAGAACAAATGCAGACAACCCAAGAGATACAAAAAATGCAGTACATTTAGGAGCAGAAGGAATAGGACTTTGCCGTACAGAGCACATGTTCTTTGATGAAGAAAGAATACCAAAAATCAGAAAAATGATTTTATCTGAAACAGTTGAAGCACGTGAAGCTGCACTTAACGAATTAATACCATTCCAAAAAGGTGACTTCAAAGCAATGTACAAAGAATTGAAAGGATTACCAATGACAGTACGTTACTTAGATCCACCGCTACATGAATTCTTACCAACAGAGGAAGAAGATATAAAACAATTAGCTAGCGATATGGGAGTTACAGTAGAGCACCTAAAAGAAAAATGTACAGAATTACATGAATTTAACCCAATGATGGGACATAGAGGATGTCGTTTAGCAGTAACATATCCAGAAATAGCTAAAATGCAAACAAGAGCATTAATGGAAGCAGCAATAGAAGTAAAAGAAGAAGATGGATATGATATAGTTCCAGAAATAATGATTCCATTAGTAGGAGAAAAGAAAGAATTAAAATTCGTTAAAGATGTTGTAATAGAAACAGCAGAGCAAGTTAAAAAAGAAAAAGGTTCAGATATTGAATATCATATAGGAACAATGATAGAAATTCCAAGAGCAGCATTACTAGCAGACGAAATAGCAGAGGAAGCAGAATTCTTCTCATTTGGAACAAATGACTTAACACAAATGACATTTGGATTCAGCCGTGATGATGCAGGAAAATTCTTAGATGCATACTATAAAACAAAAATATATGAATCAGACCCATTTGCAAGATTAGACCAAAATGGTGTAGGAAAACTTGTAAAAATGGCTGTAGAAAAAGGAAAAGCTACAAGACCAAACATCAAATTAGGAATATGTGGAGAACATGGTGGAGAACCATCAAGTGTTGAATTCTGCCATAAAGTAGGATTAACATATGTATCATGCTCACCATTTAGAGTTCCAATCGCAAGATTAGCAGCAGCACAAGCAGCATTAAAAAATAAATAAAAAAACAAGAGGCAAAGCTATTAGCTCTGCCTCAAGTGCTAGGAGTCGTCTTCATCGTCAGCCTCAGGTTCCTCCTTTTTCTTCTTTTTGGCTTTCTTCGTAGGTCTTCCCCAAAAGGCAAACAACCCAAGGAGGGTTATAACACCCATTAGGAGATGCAACCAGTTAAACCTAGTTGCAAGAAGACGCCAAGTATACCAAAAAAGGTTCGAGAGAAGAGTGATGCTAACGACTAGCGCATAGCGCTTTCTTAAAGCCGAAAAAATTTTTTTAAAAAGCCGAAATATTGTCTTCATGATTATGCCTCCTATCATGATGCCCTTCCCACAAGAGTGGGAATACCTATGCAGTGGCCTAAATGGCCGTACGAAGTAATTATAGTATAACATAATTTACATAAAAAATCAAATTTTAAAATATTATTAATTTATGAAAGATTTATTGGTTGTAGAAATGAGCCCAACGCAGGAGTTTTATATTTAGAATAAATTGAGGACCCCCGAAAAACATCGTAGGCGTATCCATCGTGGGCTCGATTTATTATAAATATAAAAGCTCCGACGAGATTGGGCGGATTTATTGAACAAATTTTAACAATAAAATATTTTAAAAAAATTTAAAAAAAGTATTGACAATTAATAAAAAGTAGTCTATAATAT
>JAFQAU010000173.1 GCA_017399885.1 Lachnospiraceae bacterium | reverse complement strand
TGTGGTGCTTGGCTGACACGGACACCGTCTACAAATCGTAGCCTTAAATTGTGCAATTTGACAAGTGCTAAAAAAATACAAGCTTTTGACACCCTAATCCTATAAAGAGAAAAAGGTTGGATTTATAACTACAAATCCAACCTTTTTCTCTTTTATATAATTATGAAAGGAATGATTATATGACCATTAATAAATTAATCATCTTATGTTTTCTCTTCTTAGCCTATAATTTATTTGCCAAGGCACACTCATCTCCTAGCCAACTCCAACCGGAAGATACTCTGTAATTAGGACATTTCCCTTTACATCTCCAATCTGCCACATAACAGTTAACATCTTTAGGACATTGTGTCCCTGCATCCTGTATATCTAGATTTTCTGTTAATTCACCCGAATTCATTAACCCGTTTTGTATTTGTAATATATCCATCTTCCTCATCTCCTTGAAATGTAACTGTGCCTATCTAATCTGTTACCCGAAAGTTACATTTATTCTTCTCTTTTGTTTGATTTTACCACTTTTGTAACCTCTGTTCAATTTCAAATCTATTAATTTTCTATGTATTTACCTTTTCTCCTTTATAGCCTTCGTGTAACACTTCTGTAATACTTTAGAATTTGGCTAAATTTAGCAAGTTTGCGTAGAATTGGAATTTGAAATCACTACTGCTAACATAAAAACTAGGAAAAGTAACGCTTTCGCACTATATCTTATATCCTATTATTTTTATAACTTGTAGAAGACTTTTTTTACTGTTATAATTATTTTTAAGTGGGCAAAATTATAATATTTTTCTTGCTACTAAACTAAAAGAAAGGATTTACATTGTATTTGATATGTCAAAAAGTATATACATTGCGGAAAAACCAAGTGTGGCACAGGAATTTGCAAAGGCACTTAAAATACACGCAAAGAAAAAAGATGGTTACCTGGAATCTGAAGAAGCAATTATTACCTGGTGTGTAGGACATTTGGTAACCATGAGTTATCCGGAGCAATACGATGAAAATCTAAAAAAATGGGAATATAATACCATTCCCTTTATACCGGAAACTTTTTTATACGAAGTTATACCAGGCGTAAAAAAACAATTTGAAATCGTAAAAACTCTTTTAAATCGCCAGGATGTTACTACTATCTATGTATGCACTGACTCAGGACGTGAGGGAGAATATATTTATCGTTTGGTTGATCAGATGGCTCAAGTTCCTGCTTCTAAGGATAAACGAAGAGTATGGATCGATTCACAAACAGAAGAAGAAATCCTACGTGGAATTAGGGATGCAAAACCTCTTTCCGAGTATGATGCACTCTCTGATTCTGCATACCTAAGAGCCAAAGAAGACTATTTAATGGGGATTAACTTTTCCAGAGTTCTCACCTTAAAATATGGTTATTCTGTAAGAAATTATTTAAATGGAAAAAAATTTGGTGCAATTGCAGTTGGTAGAGTTATGACTTGTGTACTGGGAATGGTAGTTCGCAGAGAACGGGAAATCCGCTCTTTTATAAAGACGCCTTTTTATCGTGTGCTGGCAACCTTTGAAACCTCCACAAAAACCTTTGAAGGGGAATGGCGCGCAACGGAAGGGTCTCGTTACTATCAGTCTCCTGCTTTATACAAAGAAAACGGGTTTAAGGAGTTGTGCCAGGCACAAAAATTAATTACTGACTTGTCAACCCCTTCCCTTTGTGATTCTATTGTAGAAAAAATTGAAAAGAAAAAAGAGAAAAAGAACCCGCCACTTTTATTCAACCTAGCAGAATTACAGAATGTATGCTCAAAATTATTTAAAATTAGTCCGGATGAAACCTTAAAGATAACCCAGACTCTTTATGAAAGAAAATTGGTTACTTATCCAAGAACAGATGCCCGTGTGCTTTCTACAGCTGTCAGCAAAGAAATAGATAAAAATCTAAAAGGGCTACGTAATTACTCCCTTACACAATCATTTGTCAATGAAATTTTAGATAATAATCTTTACAAGGGACTAGAGAAGACCAGATATGTGAATGACAAGCAAATTACAGACCATTATGCCATTATCCCAACAGGGCAAGGATTGGGAGCATTAAACGGTCTTCCCCCAACTACTGTAAAGGTATACGAAGTCATTGTTCGACGTTTTTTAAGTATTTTTTATCCGGCTGCGGAATATCAAAAAACTGCTATTACTATTTCCCTCTCTTATCCGAATAGTTCTAACGAAAAAGAGTTTTTTTATTCCAGTTTTAAAATGTTGGTTTCACAGGGGTATTTGAAGGTAACTCCTCTTTCCTTCTTTAAAAAGAAAGAGGATGAAAAAGATAAAGACGATGAAGAATCCAATACCCTTGATGTAAATTTGATAGAAGCCATTTCCAAATTAAGAAAAGGAGCCTCTCTAGCAATTAGTGGACTTTCTATAAAAGAGGGCGAAACTTCCCCTCCTAAACGCTATAATTCCGGTTCTATGATTTTGGCAATGGAAAATGCAGGACAACTGATTGAAGATGAAGAGCTTAGAGCACAAATCAAGGGAAGTGGAATTGGCACAAGTGCCACCAGAGCAGAGATTTTAAATAAATTGTTTAAAATCGACTATATAAACTTAAACAAAAAAACGCAAATTATTACCCCTACATTTCTTGGTGAAATGATTTATGATGTAGTAAATAATTCTATACGTTCCCTGTTAAATCCAGAATTAACAGCAAGCTGGGAAAAAGGATTAACCTATGTTGCAAATGGTGAAATTACCGCTGATGAATACATGGTAAAACTGGACAGTTTTGTCACCCGCATGGTAAATGGCGTCAAAGGTGCAAATAATCAATGGTCTCTAAAAGAATTATTTGATGCTACCTTTGCATATTATAAATAAAACAAAAAGGAGAAATTTTATATGAACATGTTAGAAAATAAAAATTTATTTACAATTAACGAAACCATTGCATCTGAAATTTTTGAAAACACTACATATCCTTGGGAGGTTTTACCTAAAATTGGTGAATTTATCCTTTCATTAGGAGAACGCTTATCTTTAGAAGAATATGAGAAAAAAGGAGAAAATATCTGGATTGCTAAGTCTGCAAAAGTAGCACCCACTGCCTTTATTAACGGTCCTGCCATCATTGGAAAAGATGCAGAAATTCGTCACTGTGCGTTTATTCGTGGAAACGCCATTGTAGGAGAAAGCGCTGTTGTAGGCAATTCTACTGAGCTAAAAAACGTACTATTATTCAATAAAGTACAGGTTCCTCACTACAACTATGTAGGTGACTCTATCCTAGGATATAAGGCACATATGGGAGCTGGGTCCATTACTTCAAATGTAAAATCAGATAAAACCTTAGTAACCATCTTAACATCCCATACCAAGGTAGAAACAGGACTAAAGAAAATGGGAGCTATCCTTGGTGACAATGTTGAGGTCGGATGTAACAGCGTACTAAATCCAGGCACCGTTGTAGGAAATAATTCCAATATCTATCCACTTTCCATGGTCCGTGGTTATGTGCCTGCAAATTCCATTTATAAGAATAAAAACGAAGTTGTAGCAAAAGCATAACCCAAAGTAACAAATCTTATAGAAACACAAAAATCCAGCCCCTATAAGGCTGGATTTTGTATTTCTGTTCTGGATATCGGGTTAGTTTACATTCTATTCCACTTTGCTATTTTTTTCTATATATGCACTGATGCATTTGCCCCCAAATATAATTCCTATAATTACAGTAGCAGCAATACATGCATATTTTACAATCTTTGTTACATCAACTTTTACTTCCACACCGGCTTCTCTGTTCATAACCCTATGTCTCCCTTCCTTTTTCTTAATACAAAGGATATTTGTCTGTCAATTCTTTTACCATTGCCATTGCTTTTTCTTTATTTGCATCCACATCATTAATGAGAAGTGCTATGGCTTCTGCTATTACATCCATGTCAGCAGCATTCATTCCACGTGAAGTAACCGCTGCTGTTCCTAAACGAATACCACTTGTTACAAATGGCTTCTCAGGATCGTTTGGAATGGTATTTTTATTACATGTAATGTTGGCAGCATCTAATAATTTCTCAGCCTCTTTTCCAGTTACGCCTTTACTTCTTAAATCCACTAACATTAAGTGGTTGTCTGTTCCACCTGAAACAATATCAAATCCACGACTCATTAATCCTTTTGCCAAAGCCTGTGCGTTATCCACTACATTCTTTGCATAGGTTTTAAAGCTTGGATCTAGGGCTTCCTTAAAACAAACAGCCTTTGCAGCAATTACATGCATCAAAGGTCCCCCTTGAATACCAGGGAATACGGATTTGTTAAGTTTATATTCTTCTGCAAATTCTTTGCTTGATAAGATCATTCCACCTCTTGGTCCACGAAGTGTTTTATGAGTTGTTGTTGTAACCACATGTGCATAAGGAATTGGACTCTCATGTAACCCTGCTGCAACGAGTCCCGCAATGTGAGCCATATCTACCATTAAGAAAGCCCCAACCTTGTCTGCCACTTCACGGAATCTCTTGAAATCAATTTTTCTTGCATAAGCACTGGCACCAGCTACAATTAACTTAGGCTTGCACTCTAAAGCCAATGCCTCTAATGCATCATAATCAATAAATCCATCATCATTCACACCATAAGGCACAATGTTAAAATAACTTCCTGACATGTTTACCGGACTTCCATGTGTTAAATGTCCGCCATGGTCTAAATTCATTCCCATAACTGTATCCCCTGGTTGCAATAAACAGAAAAATACAGCCATATTTGCCTGTGCACCTGAGTGTGGCTGAACATTGGCATAGGTACAACCAAATAATTCCATTGCTCTATCTCTTGCTAAATCTTCTACAATATCTACATACTCACATCCGCCATAATATCTCTTTCCTGGATATCCTTCTGCATATTTATTAGTTAATGGACTTCCCATTGTAGCCATAACAGCTTTACTAACAAAATTCTCTGACGCAATTAACTCAATATGGTCGTTCTGTCTTCCCTGCTCTAGTTCAATTGCTTTTGCTACTTCTGAATCAAAATTCATTACTTCATCAAATGAGTACATAAATCTACCTCCACTAAATTATAATTATGTATGCTTAATTTTACTTTAATGTACAAAACTACCTTACAACAATGCCTACACATTTTTCATTATATCACAAACAATAGATCTTCTTCAATCATTTTATAAAAATCTAGAACGTGGTTACGGTTCAATAACTTTCATCCCTTTCAAGTCTTGTTTTTTAACAATTTTTTATAGTAATTTGCCTTTCCTTTTGGATACTTAAAAACCCTTCCCTTTTTATTTTGTTCAAATGCAGCTTCTCCAATTTTTTTCACATTGCCTGATTTAAACACTACAGTTTTTAACTGCTGGCACATGGAAAAGGCACAAGCCTCTATTTCCTTTACCTTCTTTCCTATTACTACCTTTCTTACCCCCTCACAGGCATAAAAAGCATTTTCCTCTATTACTGTTACATATTTCCCAATTACTATTTCACTTTCTAAACAGCTACAGTTTTGAAAAGCACCTTCTTTTATTTTCACGACCTTAAATGTACTTTTTCCTATTTTTACTGTGGCACTAAGGTTGAGCAATTGATATGATTTTGTGTAATCTATAATACTAACAGAACCTGTTTTCCCGTCCTCTGAAACACTCTCTATTTCGTATATAATGTTATTTTTTTCATATATCATTCCTTTATCTAAAGTGATATAAAATAACTTTGTTAGATTTAGCTCCTCATAGGTTGCGATTCCCTTGATTTTTACTTTTGCAATTCCCATATTTATATTATTGGTATAAGACAACTTATAATCCACATTTTCCTTTAGTACCACATCACCAATTCTTATAGTAATTGAAGGAGTGATTTCTTTTCCTGTATATATTTGCGTTGGGATCGTATCTACAGTTATGTCCTCCTCATCAAATACATCAAAAATTCCCACTACTGACTTTGTTTCTCTTATATTATCTATTTCATAGGTATTGGATGGTCCAACACTTTCCCCATTTATTAGTAAATCTGCCAAGTAATATCCCTTTTTTGCAGTGGCCAAAATAACTACCTTTTCTCCATCAATTACACTTTGACTCTCAGAAGAATTGTCCTGAACGCCCTTTATATTTATTTCCCCTCCCTTACTGCTATCCAAAGAAACTGTATGGGTCTTTATATTTTTTCCATCAATTTCAACATAACTATTATCTCCATTCAAAAGTTCAATATTTTGGTTATTATTTATCAACCAAAAATCCTGTGTACTATTTCCAACCCCTACTGCTTCTATAGTTTTTTTATCTTCACTCAGATTAGAAGCTATTGAGGCACAATATGTATGCTCTTTTGGACTTTTTATGCCAACCCCATTTACTTTTTTTCCTTTATCTAAAATTAGTTTTATCTTTCTTGCTGTTGTTTTCACCTGATTACCTTGTTTTAAACTCATAATTCCTGCAGAAAATTCATGACTATCACTTTCTAAGTTCTCTACCATGTACATGCCCTCTGGAACACATATATAATTCATTTGAGAGTTTACGTCAAAACTACTTTCCATAACAAGAAAAATATCATCTCGATGGGTAGAAAATTTATTTCCTTTTAAAACAGCTAAGATATTCTCTT
The DNA here is from genome assembly GCA_017399885.1 of Lachnospiraceae bacterium. GTDB lineage: Bacteria > Bacillota > Clostridia > Lachnospirales > Lachnospiraceae > CAG-411. Next base: position 2,531 of record JAFQAU010000173.1, on the reverse strand, counting down.
TTTCATCCATTAAAGCACTGGTACCTATATTTTGACTAATAATACAAAAATCTTCTTCACTTTCTTTACTTCTCTCCTCCCACACCTTTTTATAGATTTCATAATCCAAATAACTAATGGAACAGCCTTCTTGTCCACTTCCCCAAAAATAGCCCTCTTTTACCTGATACGACCACCCATTAGATTTCCCTTCTTCATCCATATAAACGGTAATCTTTCTCACAGTACTTGGATAATCCGGATCATATATATATAAGCTGTCGCCTTCTAGTTTATATCCTACCACAGTATGCCCTCCCTGTGGTCCTGACATATGGATTAAAACAGGTGTATCTATATTATTTTGACAATTCTCCACAGCGGAACATATTCCATGTATTTTGTCTTTATTTTCATGATATGCTTTTTGAATATCCATATCTTTTTCCATTATTTGTAATACTTCAATAATTTCTACCGCAGTAAACCATAGGTTTTTGTTTATATCCATAACCTGCAACTGGCGATTATTCGTAATTCCCAATGAAAAATCTTCTTTTTTTAAATCTGTATCATTTTCATACAGCATAACAGATAATACTGCCATCCCAAAACTATTTCCCGACCAATTTGTCTGTTGCTCAAATAAATTATTGGCATATACTGTATCACCAAATATATATTGAAACCTTAACATTGGGATTTTATAATCCTCTTTATATTGAAAATCCTCTGTTGCATTCTCAAATTGAAAGCTTAAATCAATTAAATCAGCTCCATCCGATTCACTTTTCCATCTGGCATATAACGTATGATGGGTAGCCAAACTACAGATACTTTCCTCCGTAACAAGCTCCCCTCGCTCTGTGTACCATCCTAAAAAAATCATATCATCTTTTGTTGGCTGTGGTAATTTCCCGTATGCTTGCCCATAATCACATTCTTTTTGTTGTACACTTAGGCTTCCCCCTTTTGCATCAAAATGAATGTATAAGGTTTTCACTCCCCATCTTGCATACAAGGTCTGATCAGCTGATAAATTTACAATAGAATCCTTGTCTACCAGCACTCCTCCATCTTTTTTGGTATACCAGCCTAAAAATGTATGGCCTAATTTGGCGGGAACGGGTAATTTTGTGTAGGGTACACCATTTGTTACAATATAGATTTCTTCTATTTCACTACCACCTTGTGTATCAAAGTATAATCGATATGTCCCTGATGGAATCTCTGCAGCAAAAGCCATATATATTCCATTTTCGCTTTCATTATAGCATCCCAAAAATAAAAATATTCCAACTAGAAGAATCACCCTATTTAGCCATTTATTATATATTTTCATGCTTTTCTCCTCTTATTTCTTATCTTTTCAACTAATTTCAAACAGGATTGCTCAACTGCTGAGCAATCCGTGCATACGCCATGCTGTTTTTTGCGTGTACATGCTTACAAAACGCCCATTCTAAATAAATTTGTATTGGTACAAAATATGGCCCATGGGAGTTTTGTAACGTTCAGCTAGGTGGCTAAATTTTATCCCTTTATTTTCACTCCACTTCCCTGCCCTTTTTTCTTTAAGATTTTTTTATACTTCTCTAATTTAGAAACAGGCACCTTTATAACTGCATTTGTATTAATTCCCTTAAAGGCATTTTCACCTACTTTTTTTAATGTGGTAGTTTTTATAATTATTTTAGAAAGACTGCTCTTTTCATAAAACGCTTTTTTTTCTATACTGGTTATCTTATACACTGTGCCACCAATTTTTACGTTTTTAGGAATCGTTACCTGCTTTATTCCCTTTACAGCCAAATCAAACACTCCAACCTCTTTACTATTTTCATTGGTAACTCTATATACTAAATCCTCTACACTATACACATCCCCTTTTTGCAATATAATTTGAAATGGCACTATCTTTTTTAGTCCCTTGTATTTACCTAATCCAATTATTTTAACTTTTCCCATTCCCGGATTGATATTATTGGTATATATTAATGTGTAATCCGTTCCCTTTGTCATCTTTTTTCCAGAAAAATAAACTTCAATCCCAGGCTTTATTTTTTTTCCCGTATAACCATACTTGCCAATTTTCTTTGTCTCAATAAAGTCTTCTGAAATTTCCAGAAAAATTGCTTCAATTGTATGGTTGTTTTTCACCTCTTCGAAACAATAGGTTGGTATATTTCCACAACTTACACCATCTACAATAACATCCTGCAATAAATACCCTTCCTGTGGTTTTATGGTATAGGTAATACTTTCTCCTTTCAGTATTTGCTGGCTATCTGTTATCTTTTCCCCATCTGCTCGTTCTATATCCCCACCAATATTATGGATTACAGACAATGTATAGGTCTGTTCCTCCTTATCGTCAATTCTAATATTTGATACGTCACAATTCTCCCACATAACCTTTCCTGCATTTTGGCAAATTTCTATGGTATCATTAGATGCTCCCACTCCATTTACTTCTATTTTTTTTCTATCCTCTTCAAAACCAGACTGCAAAGTCATACTGTAGCTTTCACCATTTTCTGCCATACAGGCCA
>JAFQAU010000172.1 GCA_017399885.1 Lachnospiraceae bacterium | reverse complement strand
GAATGAACATTGTTTGGTAAGTGCAAATCTTATCCAATATCATTCGGAAACAGCAGAAAATGAAGTACGTGGACAAGCAATAGAACAACCATTAAATACGGTTGATGCAGCTAACCGGTATGGACTTGTAACATCATTTTTACATAAATATTATGCCGGAGGATACAAAGGCAGTGGTGATGCAGTAAAGAATCCGTTGCCTACAGTAACTGCATGGGATCATAACAGCATTGTTACTGCAAATCTTATCCAAATGAATAATCATTGTGATGGCAGAGATATTAAAGAACCACTCCCAACAATAACAGCTGGAGATGGTCATTTTGGAGAAGTACGGGCATTTCTCATTAAATACTATGGTGAGGGAACTGGACAGGATATAGAGGAGCCTTTGGACACAGTAACAAGTCGTGATAGGTTTGGGCTTGTTACAATAGAAGGAGTGGATTATCAGATTGTTGATATTGGACTTAGAATGTTAGAACCTAAAGAATTATATGGTTGCCAGGGATTTCCGGACGACTACATAATAGATAAAGATTATGAAGGAAAGAAGTATTCAAGAACAGAGCAGGTAAAACGTTGTGGAAATGCAGTTCCGCCTCCTTTTGCAGAAGCACTTGTAAAAGCAAATCTACCAGAGTTATGTACCGGAGAAAGGTTGAAAAATTTACAGATTAAGGTTGAAGGAAGTGGGCAACTTAAGTTTGCGTAAGGAGTATGATTATGAGAGCAGTGATAAAGTATCCAGGAAGTAAGTGGGCGCTATCAAATTGGATTATTTCACAATTTCCAGAACATCATTCTTATCTCGAACCGTTCTTTGGCAGTGGAGCAGTATTATTTAACAAACCACGATCTGACATTGAGACTGTGAATGATTTAGATGGGAATGTAGTAAATCTTTTTCGTTGTATTCAACAGGATCCGCAAAAGCTGGCCAGAAAAATATATTACACACCATATTCCAGAGACACATATGAAAAAGCATTTTCGGAATGTCCGAAAGAACCATTTGAGAAAGCTTTGAATTTTTACATACGATGCAATATGGGGCATGGGTTCCGCACTATCGGCGAAAAGGTAGGATGGAAGATAGATGTACAAGGGCGTGAAAAAGCGTATGCGGCAATGGATTGGTGTAAGCTTCCTGAAAAAGTAATGCAGGCAGCAGAACGACTAAGAGGTGTACAGATAGAAAACAGTCCGGCAATAGATGTGATACAAAGGTTTAACTTTAAAAATGTACTGATTTATTGCGACCCGCCTTATATGCTGCAGACCAGACACGGCAAACAGTATAAGTGTGAAATGAGCAACGATGAACACATGGAGCTGCTTGTGGTGTTATTAAAGCATAAAGGACCAGTGGTAATAAGCGGATATGATACAGATTTATACAATAATATGCTGGAAGGATGGAGCAAGTTAGAAGCTGTGTCGTATTCCCAGGCGTGTATGAAGAGAAAGGAAGTAATCTGGATGAGCTTTGAGACGAATAAACAAATGAATTTGTTTGATTTTATAGGAGAGTGAAGGCTATGGAGAGATTAACACTAGATGGAGCAATAAAAAAATATCGCAAACTATCAAATTCGGATAATACTTGTTATCCGGAAGAAGCACAACAGTTTACAGAATGGCTGGAAGAATTAAAGCAGTATAAAGAAGCAGAAGAACAAGGATTGCTTTTGAAATTGCCTTGTTCAGAAAATACTACGGTATATGTTATTGAAAATAATACAGATGCTTGTAGTGAGTGTAATTACTTTGTAGTAGGTTATTGCTGTGAAGATTATTGTAACAAGCCTAATTCTGATGTTGTAAATGGTGTGTATCCACAAAATTCAGATGAACCAGTTTGTGAAAAACAGTATTTAGAAGTTATTGAAATAAACCCGAAACTTGATTGGATTTTTCATAATAGAAATAACTTTGGTAAAACAGTATTTCTTACTAGAGAAGAAGCAGAACAGGCATTAAAAGATATGGAAAGTGAGGGATAGTTATGAGTGATTTGATAAGTAGAAGTACACTAATGAAAAAACTTAATGATACAAAAATACAAATTACATTTGATTTGCCTGTTGAAGAAATACTTGGTGATGCTGTCGACATTGATGATTTTGCAATGCTAGTGCAAGATGCTATTCAAGCATACAGAAATATGGTAATTGGAGCTATTAAGGAGCAGCCAACAGCCTTTAATGTTGAAAAGGTTGTGGAGCAGTTGGAAGAATGGACTTTCAATGCAGATGTAAACCTTGGTGATGGCACAGTAAAGAACAGTGATTTGATTGCAAGTGAAAATGCAATCGAGATAGTGGAACGAGGTGGAGTAAATGACGATTGATGAATGGATAGAAACAAGCAAATTAAATGCAAAAGTCAATAGAGAGCATCCAACTGATGAAATGTTACTGCAAGAAGCAGAAGAATATGAACAGCTTGCAGAATGGCTGGAAGAATTAAAAGCATATAAAGAAAAAGAGTTTGACGTATTAAAACAAGATGGACAATTACTGTATAAGCAAGGTGTAATTGATGGTTATGACAAGGCTATTGATGATATTGAGAAAATAGCAGAACAGTTAAAGGCAGGTGGAGCAGATGAATAAATATATTGAAAAAGTTGAGAAATACAAGGAAAAGGTGCTTGGTCCAACATTAGAAAAGCTCAAAATAGAGTACAAGGATGCGGAAGAGTGGTATAAAGATACTGGACATGCAAGATATTTTAATAAAATGCAGAGATGCGAAAAGCAGATAGATGAGATTGAAAAGTATATGAAGAAAGGTGAAACTGAAACAAGAGAGGTTTCATCAAGAGAATATAGTGAGTTGTTAGAACTTAAAGAAAAAATGAAAACTATAAAAAGTAAAGTATTTTATCTATCAAAAGAAATTCCTGTAACAGCAGAATTAATCAATTTGCAAGATATACTGAAAGATTTTTAATACAGGAAGTGGAACAGATGAGTAACAGTTTTGTTAGTGCAATGCGGAATATATATAACAATTATTCAAAATTTTTGAAAGAAGAAACTAGAAAGAGAAACATGACACCGAAAGAGTACGGAATTATGTTACAGAAAAAGAAAAAAAAGAAGGTGTAGAGGATGATTAAAAACAAAGAGCTGCTTGAAATAATAGAGAAAAAGAAAAACGAAGTATCTTGCGAAAATTGTAAGCATTGCAATCTTAATTCGTATCATAGAGGAAAGTGGTATTGCAAAAAGATAAGTGTATTTAAACCTGGCATTGTTATTGAAGAATGTTTTGAAAGAAAGGTAGGTGAAGAAGATGAATAGAGAGATTTTATTCAAAGCAAAAACTGAAATGATTGTAAGGTCGTATAACAATGGGTTAGATGATGGTATTTGGGTTAAAGGATATTTGCGTTGTGACTGTGGAATGTGGCTTATTTATCAGTTTGAATATGATAGAGCAGACCAAGTTGCCTATGAAGTAAATCCTGAAACTATTTGTCAATACACAGGACTTAAAGACAAGAACAGTAAGAAGATTTGGGAGAATGATATTGTAAAAGATAGCCGAGGAAATTTATACAAGGTATTTTGGCAAGAAAACTATTATCAATTTGCATTTATTTGTATAAAAGCTAATGATGCATTATTGTTTGGTGCTAAATGGGATTTATGGAGTTTGGCAAAAAACAAGGATTTGGAATTGCAGGGTAGCATTTTTGATAATCCAGAGCTTTTGAAAGAAGGTATAGAAGAATGACAGAACAGGAAGCAATTGGTTACTTAAAAACATTGCCAAACAGAATACCAGTAAAATTCTTTACAGATGATGGAGCAAAGGTTTATGACGAATTTTCGCAAGTGGTAACATCTGCATTGGCAAAACAAGAGCCTATGCATGTAAAAGAAATGAAAATATCTTTCTTTCCACATAGCACTTTAATCAAGAATATATATGGCAAATGTCCTATGTGTAATAGTGTGCAAAGCGAAGATAACTATTGTGCTAATTGCGGTCAGAAATTAGATTTTTCAATAGATAAGGAGCATGAGCATGACGGAGAATGAAGCATTGAAAAGAATGAAAATGTGCATCGGAATATCTCCAAGTGAGAATATTGTAAACAGTTTTAAAATGATTTCAGATGCACTTGAAGAATTGCAACAGTATAGAGAATTAGGAACTATCGAAGAAATCCTAAAGGTATTCAATAATCAACGAACAATAATAGCAGCCCAACACGAAACATTAGAGCAGTATAGAAAAATCGGCACTATTGAAGAATTTAAGGCTTTGAAAGAGAAATCAACACCAATGAAACCTATTCCTAATATATCACCGGAAGAAGGTAAGGTTGTATGTTGGACTTGTCCGAGTTGTAAGAAAAAGTATTGGAATGGTTATTATTTTCCACCATTAACCTTTGACAAGGTATGTACAAATTGTTTACAGGCTATTGATTGGGATTGAAAGGCAGGTGCAGAAGAATGACAAAAGAAGAGTTATTAAAGGTTGCAAAGCCTATATTATTCAATACAGAGATGGTAAAAGCGATTCTTGAAGGGCAAAAGACCGTTACAAGACGGTGTGTGAAAGCGAAATCGAAAAACGCTTGTGGTTTCTTTGTTACTACAAGGAAATCTGACGGTGCTTTTATGGGAGTATATGATTATGACGAAAACGAAATGATGTATGAAAGTCCGCAGACGCAACCAGCTTATGAAGGAGATATTATGTATGTTAGGGAAACTTGGACTAAAGATAATTACAGATATATGTATCGTGCGAATTATTCAGAAATAGAGAAGTTCTATAGGGATGGTAAAGAAGTACAGTTGAAATGGAAACCATCAATCCATATGCCAAAGGAAGCAGCACGTATCTTCTTAAAGGTGACAGATGTAAGAGTGGAGCAGTTACAGGATATGGATAAAATGGGTGCTTTAAAAGAGGGAATAGATAACAGATTATGTATAAATCTCTCACATGCATTAACGAAATTTAAAAAACTTTGGAACTCCACCATAAAAAAATCAGACATAGACCTTTACGGATGGGATGTCAACCCTTGGGTATGGGTAATTGAGTTTGAGAGAATTGAGGTGGAATGATGAAGAGATTAAATCCGGAAAACTGGATGGAGCTACCAGAACAGTACAAGGAGGATGCGTGATGAGTAGAGATGTGTATAAGGAACTAGGAATATGCACGACTTGCGGGAAAGAAAAAGCAGAACCAAACAAAGCGTCATGTTGGGAATGCCTTGAAAGATACAGAAAGTACCAAGCGAAAAAACGAGAGAATGGGAATTACAACAAGGAAACGGCAAATAGATTACATAGAGAAATGTACGCTAAAAGAAAAGAACTTGGATTATGCACAAAATGTGGAAGAAAAAAACAATCCGCTCAAGTACTGTGTACAGAATGTCGTATAAAGAATAATAGACGCAGAAGAAAAGATACTCTTGAAAGGTCTGATAGAGTAGGAATTAGAATGTGTTATTTTTGTGGAGATAACATTATTCCCGGAAAAAGAACATGTCCTAAATGCTATAAACGAACCTTAAAGAGTGTACAAAAAATGAATGACATTGCAAGAAAGAAAAAAGAGGTAAAAGAATGTTAAAAAAGAAACAACTGGAAGAGTTCAGACTCTATCTATTAAGTGATGAAAAATCAAAAAATACGATAGAAAGCTATATACGAAGCATAAAAATCTTTTCGGATAAGTATGGAGAAGTAAATAAGAGTAATATGTTGGAGTTTAAAAAATGGCAGTTGGAGCAATGGAAACCAAAGACGGCACATAATAGAATTGTTGCACTAAATCAGTATTGTAAGTTTATAGGACATCCTGAATACTGCGTGAAAAATATAAAAATCCATGGCAGTTCCAACGTAGAAAATGTAATAACAATGGAAGAATACGTAAAACTACTAAATGGATTGAAAGATGACAAAAACTTAAAAGGTTATTACATGGTTCAATATCTCGCCAAAACAGGGGCAAGGGTAAGTGAATTTATACGCATGGAAAAAGAGTGTCTTGAAACTGGATATTGCGAAATGTGGACAAAAGGAAAAATAAGGCGAATTTACATACCGACAGCGTTAATAGAAGAGAGCAAGGAGTTTTTGAAAAACAATAAAAAATATTTATTTGAAAACAGAGATAAGAAACAGTATACTGCACGAGGAGTATCACAGAACCTTCAAAATTGGGGGAAGAAATACGGAATCAGAAAAGATGTAATGCATCCTCATTCGTTCCGACATTTTTATGCGATTAATTTCATAAAAAGAAATAACAATATTGCACTTCTGGCGGATCTAATGGGTCACTCCAGCGTGGGAACAACAAGCATCTATTTAAGACTAAGCAAAGAGGAACAAAAACGACAATTCAATGATGCGGTGAATTGGTAGGAGGTAAAAATGGAGAAAGAGGTAATAATTTTAGGATACTATCGTAGAGAACGGGACGGGAATGAATACATACACTATTCGCTGAATGGAGAGGAATATTTAACGATTGGTGTGTGTGAATGGAATTTAAGAAATAGAAGCGATAGGATTAAAGAACTTGTAAAAGTAGAAAAAATAGATACAGAGAAGATAAAGAAAAACTTAATTCGTTTTTTTCCCTGTTCAGGAATTACAAAATATTTACAAGGAGAGTGAAGAAGAATGACCAATGGCGATAAGATTAGAGCTATGAGTGATGAAGAGCTAACAGCAATTATACTGTGTCCTTATGATACAGCTGGAGACCCTATTGATATAATGCCATGTGTGAAGGATGGAAATATACAGGAGTTTGTAGTACCAGAGGATTGTAAGGCTTGTATAATGAAATGGCTAGAGAGGAATGTGGAAGAATGACAGTGGAAAATATTGCGATGCTAATAG
>JAFQAU010000171.1 GCA_017399885.1 Lachnospiraceae bacterium | reverse complement strand
GCTATTTCCTACTCCATTTCTTTCCTGATTTCTATTCTCCATGCTATTTCCTACTCCATTTCTTTCCTGATTTCTATTCTCCATGCTATTTCCTACTTTGTTTCTTTCTTGATTTCTATTCTCCATACTATTTCCTACTTTGTTTCTTTCTTGATTTCTATTCTCCATACTATTTCCTACTTTGTTTCTTTCTTGATTTCTATTCTCCATACTATTTCCTACTTCGTTTCTTTCTTGTCTTCTATTTTCCATTTTGTATACAACTCCGTTTTTGTTTCCCTTTAGATTTTAAGATTTACTTCCTTTTTTATACTCTTATATGCTTTTTTTATACTTATCTGTTATATTTTTCTATATTTCCCCCTCAGAAAATGATTTTTTTGTACAAAAATATTATGACCAAAAAAAATAAATTTATTCTATATACTTTTCTTACAATTTTCTTTCTTTTTCGATGTGTTTTTTCTGTTTGCGTTTTTTTTTTCTCTGTATTATAATAACAAATGTCGATAGAGTTCACCCTTCAAAAGAGAATTCTAATTCGCACACTATATAACCCCTTATTAATTATTTATACTCCCCTCAAGAGGATTCTGTTTGGTTCCCCCCTTTCAGAATCCTCTTTTTTTACAGTTTAGTAAGTGAATAGAAATGGCTAAACTGTTTTCAATTCCATAATTATCATACTCTTTCTTACCATCAGCTCAGTAAACAAGCAGATTTATCTATACTGCTATAAATTTTTCAGTTCTGCTGGGTGGGTCAACCTATTACATTGTAAATCCATCGAACAAAACAGCCCCATGGATTTACAGCTAGTAAAATATACTATATTGATACGTGGGCAATCAGCAAAGTGATTGCTCCTAGCTAAACTGTTATATTTTTTTATTAACAAAGGAGGAAAATACCATGAAACATAGAAATACAAGTCTGTTAAAAGGATTGTTATTTGTATTGTTTCTTTTAATTGTATTTGTTTATTTACCCGGTAGCAATTTTTTAAATCTTTCTTTAAATAATAGTACTATTATTCCTATTGACAAAGATGTGTTATTTCAATGGAATCAAGAAGAAGAAAAATTAGTGGATATATCCCAATATTCTTTTGATGCACCACATCGTGGTGAAAAGATTACCATGGAAAAAATATTGCCAAATAAAAAAATTATTCATCCTATATTGATATTGGAATTATATCACTGTGCTGTAAATGTATACATAGATGAAACAAAAATTTATACATATGGACAAGATTTATATGAACAAAAGAAAGTGTTAGGACATGAATTTTTAAGAATACCATTACCCTCTGATTTTCAAGGAAAAAATCTGAAAATAGAACTAACTGTTACAGAAGAGGATGGATTTACAAGTATGGAAGATACTTACATTTTAAATGAAGGCATTAGTTATACAAAAATTATAGTAGAGAAGCTTTTAACATTGTTATCCTGTCTAACACTGATTACATTTGGCATTATTGCAATTGGATGCAGCATGGTTATAAAAAGCAAAGAACGAAACATCCTCACCTTTTTATGGATTGCCTGTTTTTCAATAATAATCGCCATGTGGATGTTATGCAATGATGATATTATGTTTATAATTATTTCCAACACACAGGTTGTAAATGTAATTGAATTTTTCTCTGTTTATTTGTGCGGTATTCCGGCCACACTATTTTTTGCAAATGTATTAGAGAATTCCAGATGGCGTAAAATCTTTTATGGATTTGCAATAGTAAATGGAATTCTAGATATTATAATTGTAATTATACACTTGATGGAAATTGCTAATTATACAATATGGATTCCTGTGATGCATGTTGTTTTATTTTCAATAATTATATTTATTATATACACACTTTTTATTTCTTATAGAAGTAGAGCAAAAGGAGTACATATTTTAGTATATGGAATGTTCTTTTTGGTTATTGTATCTTTATTTGAATTACTTCGCTTTAATCTTTATAAATATCTGAATCAAGTTGTTTCAGACCGCTTTAGTTTAATGCCAATTGGGGCACTAATTTTTACCGGTTCTATGTTATATTATTATAGCATGCGCCTACTTCAAGAGTATCGAGATAAAGCTACACAAGAGACAATTGAGAAAATGGCATATATGGATATGCTAACCAATACTTATAACCGAAATAAATGTGAAAAATTATTAGAACAAATGGAGGAAAACCACACTTGTGGTTATCTGATTTGTATGGATTTAAATGGATTAAAACAGATAAATGATACCTATGGACACATACAAGGAGATGAATTGCTCGTAAACTTTTCCAAGGTATTGCTTCAAACATTCCAAAAATATGTATGCGCCATTGGACGAATGGGTGGAGATGAATTTCTAGTAATTATATATGATACAATAGAGCAAACTGTTATATCTGCACTTAAAGAACTAAACGAAAACCTATCACAATGGAATCAAAAAAAGCCTACTACTATTTTGTCTGTTGCATATGGTTATGCATACTATGATGGAGAGAAAAAATCCAATATTCTTACTACATATGAAGAAGCAGACAAGGAAATGTATGAATCAAAAAGAAAGATTAAAGGCAGAACAGAGAATCTAAATAGCCTAAACAAATAGTAATAAAAAAGTTTAAGAACTATAAATTCAAAAAAGAATAATTCAAGAAATAAAAATTAAAATACTGAAAAATAAGTTTCAACAGAGGATAAGTCCATTAAGACTCCCTAAATCTCTTAATCATAAGGGGCATCCCCCTCTCTGCGTGCCAGATGCGTGTTGTATGCCTTTTGCAACAATATGCATCTACTCTGTACGCTATCTTACTAACTCATATCTATTTAAGTAAAATATGTGTGTACACATCCTTTCGGAGTGTATTCACTTTATAGGACAATCTTTCCTATAAAGTAAATAAGGATTATAGCTGCATGCCTTTTGCAACCATATTCCTTATCATCTATCATCATAGAGGACATTCTCTCTATAAAACACACTATCTACACAAAGAAAAAAGACTAGATAACCTAGTCTCTAAAACGTACGCGAGAAGATTCGAACTCCCGACACCTAGATCCGTAGTCTAGTGCTCTATCCAGCTGAGCTACGCGTACACAATATTAAATTATATACAATTCTTTAAACAAAGAACATCGTTCACATTAATCTAATGCCGGCGACCGGAATCGAACCGGTACGGGAGTATAAGTCCCGCAGGATTTTAAGTCCTGTGCGTCTGCCAGTTCCGCCACGCCGGCATAAATGGGACCAATAGGACTCGAACCTATGACCCTCTGCTTGTAAGGCAGATGCTCTCCCAGCTGAGCTATGATCCCATAAAATATTAAATTCTTCATTTCCGAAGAAACGACCCAGACGGGACTCGAACCCGTGACCTCCGCCGTGACAGGGCGGCGCTCTAACCAACTGAGCCACTGGGCCATTAAAGGCATAAATACCTTCAAAACTACACATTGTTTCATCCATTCTTGGTCAAGACCTCGACCTATTAGTACTGGTCAGCTACATACGTTACCGCACTTCCACCTCCAGCCTATCTACCTTGTCGTCTTCAAGGGGTCTTACTAGCTTACGC
>JAFQAU010000170.1 GCA_017399885.1 Lachnospiraceae bacterium | reverse complement strand
CTGATTTAATTTTAGCAAAGAAGGTGATGCCTGCCAAGAGGAAAATAAAAATTAATACACATTTTTTTGGGGGAAAGCATAAGTGCGCTTTACCAGTGTGGATAACTTGGAAAGGATTGAGAAAAAATGTGAAAATAATCCGCATCCTCAAAAAGGCAGGCTATAAAATAGGTTTACCTTTTGGAACTGTAGTTCACTGAGCTATATTGACTTTTATATAAATAACTTGTAGAATATTGGGATGTATGGAAATAGATGGAAAAGGCCCCATAGGATTGAAGATTAAGAAAATAAGTACATTTATCATACATGCAAAAATAAAAAATGCAGATGGAGGAGTGGGATTTATGCAACAAAAGAAAAGTAACAGTAAAAAAAGGGGATGGAAACTGTCCGTATGTAGTCTGATTGCTGCAATGGTAGTAGTTATGGCTATGTTTGTAGCACCGATAACCAGTAAGGCGGATGCCATACATTATTTGAGACCATATCAGGTGACAGACGGAAAAGTTTTTGATGGTGAACCGGAGCAATCTTTTACTATGGCGGGAACCAAGTACACACACGGTGTTATATCACAACAAGGTTATTCTAATATGCATGCGGTATTTAATTTAGGGGAACAGGTAGATTCTGTTAGTTTTACTTTGGGTCATTTGGACAATGACAGAGAGAATAGAGGAACCTTTAAAGTCTATTTGGACGAAGTGTTGCAGGAAGAGTTTACAAAAGCACTATCTTATGATATGTCTAGCGAAACGGTAACTATAAATACAACTGGTAAAAAACATCTGAAAGTGTTGATTGAAGGTGATCATGCCCGTTACGGAATGGGAAATATCAAGATGTCATCCGGACATAATTATGATGCTGAAATTACAAAAATTGCTACAGTAAAGGATGCAGGATTAATAACCTATACATGTAAAGATTGTGGACATTTTTATCAGGAGGAAATTCCGGCAAGAATCCATTGTATCGATTATCTTTCACCATATCAGACCTCATCTATGGAAGAGTATAAAGAAGAATTAGGAAGTACCACTTATATGATGTGTATGGGTGAAAGAGTATATCGTTGTTTGAAAACAACTGCAGGCTATAGTAATGCAAATGCGTTGTATAGTTTGAATGGCAATTATAATAGTGTTACATTTCGAATTGGACATGCCGATAATGACAGAACTGATGGCGGAACTTTGAATATTTATATGGACGGAACCCAGGTAAAACAGCATGCTTTAAGTTCTGACATGCTATCTAAGGAAATTACCATTGATACCAGCAATGTGACACAATTAAAATTAGAGATTGCAGGTGATCATGCCCGTTATGTAATCTACGATTTTGTGGCTACTCCTAAGGTTCCAGCAGTAAAACAGCACAGCTTTAAAGAAGAGACTTTAACAGAAGCAATGTTTGGAGTAGAAGGAGTTATTCGTCATACATGTACGGTATGTGGAGCGTTTTACACAACAAATACAGAGCCGGGAACAAGAAATATGACAGATCCTGGAATACAGGTGACTTTAAGCCAGACTAATTATGTGTATAACGGAAAAGATCGTAAACCGACAGTAAGAGTTACCTACGATGGAACAGAACTAATAAAGGGTGCAGAGTACGCCGTAAGTTATTCAAAAAATAAAGGTGCAGGAACAGCAAAAGTAATTGTAAAAGGACTTGGCTTCTACAAAGGACAGACATTTGTAACCTTTACAATTCAGCCTAAGAAAACAAATATTTCTTCTATGAAGAATAACAAGAAAGGAAAGGCTGTAATCAAATGGAAGAAGAATTTCCAGGCAGACGGATATGAAATAACATATAGTACAAGCAGTTATTTTTATTATCCATATACAAAAAATGTTTCCAAAAAGACTTCTGTTACGTTATCAAAATTACAAAAGGGATATACTTATTATGTAAGAATTCGTCCTTATAAGAAATCTAACGGAACGAAGATTTATGGTGAGTACAGCAATGTAAAGTCAATATATATCAAGAAATAATAGTCAGACAAATATGATGCCAGGGTCAAAAGGTCATACTTTTCATGCTTGCATGAAAAAGTATACGTTTAGGACCAAAGCATCATGATACGGATCAGATGGCAGAGTGAAAACTTTGCTGTCTGGTCCTTTTTTTTACTTTATAGGAAAGTTCGTCCTATAAAGCAAAAAACGTGACCCGAGGATGCGCACGAATTTGTTTGGAAGATGTACTGCGTACCAAATTCGGCGCGGCAAAGTGTGCAAGCACATTGGGAAAGTGTAATGTCGCGGAGCGTGCTTGCACGCTTTGTTCTATTTTCTTAAGAAAATACAGATGCATCGTAAAAAAAATACGGATATACTTGCGAAAAAATGCGGATAATAATATAATAGAATCAAAGAAAGGATGGGATTGCCATGTTAAAAAAATTTAGTGTAGAAAATTTTAAAGGATTTAAGGATAAAATTACATTTGATATTGGCTCTCCAAGTAACTATAGTTTCAATTCGGAGATTATTGAAAATGGTTGCGTAACAAAAGGTATTGTATACGGAATCAACAGCTGCGGTAAATCAAATCTAGGATTGGCTATTTTTGATCTTATTATCCATTTAACAGAGAAGAATAAACTTTTAAGAAGTTATGATTTATATTTAAATATGAGCGGAAGAAAATCTTTTGCAGAATTTGAATATGTATTTACATTCGATGGTCATGAAGTTATTTACAGATATAAGAAATCTAATGTGGATATACTTCAAGATGAAAGTCTGTTTATTGATGAAAAAGAAGTTGTATATTATGACTTTGTGAAACGTGAAGGATTTACATGTCTGGAAGGTTCCGAAACGTTAAATGCTACAATCAAAAATGATAGTCCTATATCAAGAGTGAAGTATATTAATAGTAATTCTATTTTAGCAGATAATACAGAAAATCAGATATTTAAAAAGTTTATAGATTTTGTGGAGCGGATGTTATTGTTCTATTCCTTAGATAGCAGAGGATATGAGGGATTTATGAACGGAACAGGAAGCGTTGCAGAGGGAATTGTAAACAGTGGAAAAGTAGAGGAATTCAAAGAATTCTTGAAAGAAAATGATATTGTTTATGATTTATATCCCTGTGAAGTAGATGGTAGAAAATCTATTTATTGTCATTTTGATAACCAGGATGTAGATTTCTTTAGATTTGCTTCTACAGGAACAAGGTCACTTGCTCTTTTCTATTATTGGTATATTAGAATGCAAGACGCATCCTTTGTATTTATTGATGAGTTTGATGCATTTTATCATTTTGAATTGTCAGAAAGCGTAGAAAAGCGTTTAAGAGAGGTTAAGGGAGTACAGATATTCACAACGACACATAATACGAATCTTATGAGTAATGATTTACTGAGACCGGATTGCTATTTTATCTTGAAAGATAACAAGATTAAAGCATTATCGGATTTGACAGAGAAGGAGCTTCGTTTGGCTCATAACCTTCAGAAAATGTATAAGGCAGGTGCGTTTAATGGCAGATAAAGACTATAAAGCATTCATAGTCGAAGGAGAAGCTAGAGAACCACTTATCATTGACAATATACCTAAGGTGTTTTTTACTCATGCGAATTTTAAGATAATTACACTTCCTGCCGGACAGAACATCTATATGCTTTGGAAAAAGCTAAAAGAAGATGATTTTGATACGGATATTATTGAAGTGCTAAGGGAAGAACATGAGGAATTGAAAGAGCAATTGGAGGGGATTAGCAGAGATGATTTTTCGGAAGTATATCTCTTCTTTGATTATGATGGACATCAAAACAACTTGAGCGAAGATGATGATTCTGATAGAGGTATTTGCTATGCGAATCTCGTGTCTTATGGATAGCGACAGTACAATTACTTATGAGCAATATGCAGAAGTGGTTAGTCCTTTTGCAATATACAAAATGGAAGGGGATGCGATTCAGGGACAAACGGTATTTGTTTTAAGTGCGTTTCCGGAGTTCTTGTTGGATTACTTTGGAGTAAAGCTATGGAGAATGTGTGTGAAGCATACAGGGGATTTTTTGAAGCAAGAATGTTATAGGGCTTGAAATCACAACTTGTGATATCACCCCCCATATTTTACCCCAAATTCTTAAAAAAAATAAGAAAATATGTGAAAATATGAAACGAAATGTGAAAAAGAGAGTTTGGCGGAAATGGGCTAAAAACAAGGAAAACATTGATTTTGAAGGGAAATAACAACTATGATAAAAGTACTATTCATCTGCCACGGCACTACCCCTGTGTGTGAAAGTGGTGTTGGCTGTTAGTTGGGTAAATCGGTGCAAATCGTGGCGTTGTGAAAAGTACCTTACTACGGTTCGGCAAATGAAAAATATATATGTAAAAGTCTCCTTTTTGGGGAGTAGTAGAAGGCACCATGCAGCTATGCAGGTGCCTTTTTTACTTTATAGGAAATTCCGATTTTTTGAACAGAAAAAAGAAACGTATGTTCATCGAACATACGTTAGATAAGGCAAAAAAAGGCGCACCTGCCTAAGGATTATAGAGAAGATTAAAAAAAATAGAAACCTTCTTCT
>JAFQAU010000169.1 GCA_017399885.1 Lachnospiraceae bacterium | reverse complement strand
CGTTCATATAAACTGGAATTATATTGCCTCTGCAGAGTACGAACTCCCCATCCGGTTTTTGCCGTTTCAATTTCATAAAAGCTACGTTCAGCTTAATTTTCTATACGCATTAACTGAAAATAATGCGACCACGAAACAATAAATGGTGGCTCTTTTTCAAAAAAGCTAAACACTGTTTCACTTTTTTCGATTGCAAAAAGGCTAAACACTGTTTCGCTTATTCGCTCTTTATAAGTCAAATAAAATTTTCTGGCATTTTTTAATGTATCTTCTGAAAATCCTTTGCCAAACTCTTTCTGAAGATTTTCTGATAATGTTTTAATAACCTTACTTCCATACTTTGCTCGCTTTTCTCCCATTTGTTGCGTTTCCACAATCCATCTACCTAATGAATAGTAAGTCATTATCTGTACAATATTTACATGATTTACTACAATATTTCTTGCGTAATTTATTAATTCTACTGAATCCGTACATAATTTTTCAAGTTCAGCATCATTTTCAATAATTTCATAATTTGAATTATCTTTCATATTCAACAAACTCCTTTCGCAAATTTACTACTTTTCTATTATTATACGTTAAAAGGCATTTCTTACTAACGTTAAAGTTGTCACAACTTATTATTTCTCCACTTCTGTAAAGAAGTATTCCAACGTTTCCACAAACATATTATGTTCAAACAATTCCTTAATTTGCTCCCTATTCATCCAAGTAACCTGTGCCACTTCATCTGTTGTGGCATTGGCTAAATCAACTTCTCCATCATACTCAAACAACCAAACATCTACAATTTTATTAACAACTTTACCGAACTCTATTTTCTTTATATCAGACAAAATAACTTGTCCTTTTTCCGGTAATAAATCTACCCCTACTTCTTCTTTTACTTCTCTAAGTGCACCTTGCAAACTATCTTCCCCTTTTAACACTGAACCGTCCACACATTCCCACACCAAAGGAAATGCTGTTCTATTTGCCGAGCGCTGCGAAATTAGATACTCTCCCTTAGAATTTCGAATCCAAACATGCACCACCAGATGGTATCCGTCTATCGGTAACTGCTCTCCTCTGACATGATCCCTTCCGATAAGTTCCCTATTTTCATCATACAAATCCCAAATTTCCGCATCTGGTACATACTCCACAATATCACCAAAATCAGCATTTAATGTCTTACATATCTTGCTCAGAATTGTAAGACTTACTTCTTCATCACGGCGTAATTTTGTCATTGTATTAGGAGCAATTTCTGCCTTTTTACGCAAATCTGATTTACTCATTTCTTTATCCACTAATAATTTCCACAATCTTTTATATGATACAGCCATAATAGCATCTCCCATTTTTATAAATCATATATTCCATCACAATTTCCTTAATTCATCCATCATAGCCGGACGATTTTTATATTTTGCTTTCCACTCAGTAACTATTTCTTCCACAAGCTTTACTCCGCCTTTCATATGCTGCATCTTTCGCAGAAGCGAAACAAGGCGAACGTAATGTTTCCGGTCGCTCGTATGCGTCGCCATTTTATTTACTTCATCCTTATACTTGCCCAATATCTGCTCCGGATACTCTTTTTTCAAAACCTTTTCATACTCCTGTAGAACATATAATCCCGGTGAATTCAATACAAATGTCAACAATCTGTCATATAATTTTTCTTCTTTATAGAGCCGTTCTACATGTGCATAGGCAGGAAGCTTTTTAAAGATTTCTTCTCTTTTTATGAGCCACTCGTCAACACTATACTGTTTCTTTAATTCTCTATATAAATCCAAATCTCCAGCTTCATGCTCCAGCACCAATTGCCATAGCTGTTCTATGTAAGCACTCTTATTCCCCTGTAAAAGATAGATTTCCTTTTTCTTTTCACTGTATTCGGAAATCAAGCCTCT
>JAFQAU010000168.1 GCA_017399885.1 Lachnospiraceae bacterium | reverse complement strand
TTTGTGATTTGTCAAACGATTTTCAGAAATTTTCAGAAATTTTTTGAAAATGGGGAATTTATTGTTTGAATCACTATGAAAAACTGTTATAGAGAAAGGTTGTCATAACTGATTTATTCCACTATATCAAAGTTTTAACAAGAATGTCAAATGTTTTAGACATAGAAAATGCATCTCCATTATGATGGAGATTTTTTTGATTTATATTATAATAATGATTAGTTATGCGGCATATATCTGTCTTATTGTTTTACCATTTCGTATGAACCTGACTTTTTCATACTCTTCTTTTTTCTCTTGAAGAAGGTTAGATAAGTCTTCTCTTTTTTGAAGAGGTGTCCACCAAACTCGTTTCCCTTCCCTATCTCTTAAAGAAGAATGTGGCCTATTATTATATGTGATATTCCATTTTAGCATTTTCTTTTTTAATTCATCGTAAGTTTTAAACTCAAGATGATTATAAAATGATTCTTGATCGCTTCTATGACTTCTCTCCACTTTTCCATTCTGTCTAGGTGTGTATGCCCTAATTAGTTGATGTTTGATTTGTAATTTGTTTAATAATAGGTCTAATCCGTGAACCTTTCGTATTTCTTTATCTTTGTGTTGATTATTAGTAAACTCAGGACCATTATCCGTTTGTATTATTGCTGGCGCATAGCAAAAATAGGATATTGCCCTTTTTACAAAATCCATAGTTGATGATGTATTAACTTCTCTGTATGGGAATAAAAAACGTTCCCTTGTTGCCTCATCAATCATTGTATATTGATAAAACCTTTTTCGTTCTCCCTCAATCACTTCACCTTTATAACATTCCAGCGGAACATACTTCACATCCATTTGCCATTTCGTTCCAAACATCTCTGGAGTATCATAAGGCTTTGGAACATATTTCTCCAATTCTTTTTGTGGTCTTAGTCCATTCTTAACAATATACCTATAGAACCCACAATATGTTCTTTTGTAAGCGTATTTATTTCTCATGATACCAAACATTTCATTGTATGACATTTTAGGTTTCTTCTTTACCAATCTAGTTATTTGCTCAACCTCTTCCTTTGTGTGTGAATTTGGATGTGGAGTGTGTGGCCTACAAGACTTTGGTTCCAAACTTTCTAGTGTACCATCATACAGTCTTTTCCATCTCCACAAACTTCTTTCTGTGCATTTGCACTTTTGACAAACCTTTTGTGTTGGTAGTTTTTCATCCAACCAATACTTTAATGCCCTTCTTTTCTGATAAGCTGTAAAATTTACTCCTCTCATATTATATCCCCCTGAATGCTTACCCAAATCATAAAACAAAGTTTTAAATTTTTCAAGAATAAATTTTTACAACAAAAAAAGAAGTAGGTATTATATTACCTACTTCTAAATTTTATTTATGCGACTCTTCGCCATCTATACACAACCGCATACGGCTGTAGGTTGTTGTGGGCCTGTGAGCCACCGGCTCCAGCTGTATTTATTGAATTTGTATAATTTGTGCTATACATACGAGACATGTCATGTGCATAGCCATACAAATTACTACCATAAGTATTAAGAACTCGTTGTGCATGGCTATGATGTGGCATCTCACTTTCACTCAATGTATGTGTTTTCTCTCCACCAGTATTAAATATCGTTGCTCCATCTTCTTCTTTGGTAACCCAGTTAAAATCTGCATCATTTTCATCAAAGCCAACAAGCACCTTGCCTTGACCAAATCTTTCCCAAGTTCCGCCATATTCTTTTGCTGGCGAAAAATCAGGGTTAACATTTTCAACTATCGTTCCTATTGGGTGGGTCGCTATTGGGGTTCCATTAGCACTTAAATACC
>JAFQAU010000167.1 GCA_017399885.1 Lachnospiraceae bacterium | reverse complement strand
TAAAACATTTATTTAGCCAGTTTGGAGAACTGACAGAATGGAGAGATTGATATGCATAATTTTTTATTGGATTTAGCTCTTATTTTACTATGTACAAAGGCTATGGGGCTGTTAACAAAACAGTTTAAAATGCCACAAGTTGTAGGTGCTTTACTAGCGGGGGTGTTATTAGGACCGGCAATGTTTAATATTTTAGAGACTTCAGAGTTTATATCTGAACTATCTGAGATAGGTGTTATTGTGTTAATGTTTTCAGCAGGTTTAGAAACGGATATACAGGGTTTTAAAAAATGTGGTTTCTCAGCATTGATAATAGCGATTTTAGGTGTGGTAGTTCCATTTATTGGTGGAATGGCAGTTTCTTATTTCTTTAATGGAACATTAATTCCAAATGATAATCCTAATTTATTTATGCAGAATATATTTATTGGTGTAATTTTAACCGCCACATCAGTAAGTATTACAGTAGAGACTTTGAAGGAACTGGGAAAATTAAATGAACGTTCCTCAAATGCTATTTTGGGAGCAGCAATAATAGATGATATTTTGGGAATTATTGCATTAACAATTGTTACAAGTATGGCAGATACTTCAGGGGCTTCTGCAAATATAGGGATTGTACTGTTGAAAATAGTTGCTTTCTTTATCTTGTCATTGTGTGTGGGGTACATATTTTATCGTATATTTAAATCATGGACAGATCACGCAGAAAAAGATATGAGACGTTTTGTGATTGCATCTTTTGTGTTTTGCTTGTTGCTGTCTTTTGTAGCAGAGGAATATTTTGGCGTGGCAGATATAACAGGAGCATATTTGGCAGGATTAGTTATTTCACAAACAAATCGTACCAAATATATTGCTTCAAGATTTGAACATCTATCTTATATTATGTTATCACCGATTTTCTTTGCTAGTATAGGAATTAATGCAGAGTTACCACAGATGACACCTATGATAGTTTTGTTCTCTGTGATTATGGTTATAGTGGCAGTTATGTCAAAAATGGTAGGATGTGGACTTGGTGCGAAGTTGTTTAAATATAATAACCAGGAATGTATTCAGATTGGTTCGGGAATGGTTTCACGAGGTGAGGTTGCGTTGATTGTAGCTAATAAAGGTGCAGAAGTTGGACTTATGCCAGCTAGTTTTATGGGACCAATAATAATAATGGTTATAGCAACTACTATCATTTCTCCGATTTTATTAAAAGTAGTATTTAAAGATAAAAAAACGGAAAATGTTGCTGTTTAAGAAAGATTAGTTGGTTTCAGAAAGCTGTGAACAGTAATGGTTAATTAATTAGAATATAGAGCTTATTAAGGGTTGCCTTGACGCAACCCTTTTTTCAAAGTAAAATAAAGTTATCTTAAGGTAACAGTTTAATCTAATAGGTTCAACTGCACATCTTAATATATTGGTTAATATGTGGGATTAGTCATGTGTAGTTTAGACGACAGAAATAAATAGATAGTAAATAATTGAGTGTGTTTAATTTATTGGGAAAGGGAATAAAATGAAAAAATACGATTATTTAGTAGTAGGTTCCGGATTATATGGAGCAGTTTTTGCACAGCAGGCAAAAGAGAAGGGAAAGTCTGTTTTGGTTATTGATAAACGTGAGAACGTTGGAGGTAACATTTATACAGAAGAAATAGAAGGAATACAAGTACATAAATATGGAGCGCATATTTTTCATACAAATAACAAAGAGGTTTGGAATTATATTACAAAATTTGCAGAATTTAACCGTTTTACGAATTCACCGGTAGCAAATTATCACGGAGAACTTTATTCCTTGCCGTTTAACATGTACACTTTTAATAAAATGTGGGGGGTTGTAACTCCACAAGAAGCGATGGAAAAGATTGAGGAACAGAAAAAGATTGCTGGGATCTTAGAACCACAGAATTTAGAGGAACAGGCTATTAGTTTGGTTGGAACTGATATTTACGAAAAATTGGTAAAGGGATATACAGAAAAACAATGGGGAAGAGATTGTAAGGAACTACCAGCATTTATTATTAAAAGATTACCAGTAAGATTTACATTTGATAATAATTACTTTAATGCATTATATCAAGGAATACCTATTGGTGGCTACACCAAGTTAATAAAGAATTTATTAGATGGAATTGAAGTAAGACTTGGGGTAGATTATTTCACAGAAAAAGAAAATTGGAAAAAAATAGTTGATAAAATTATTTATACCGGACCAATTGATGCATATTTTGATTATCAATTGGGTGCGTTAGAGTATCGTTCGGTTCGTTTTGAAACAGAGATTCTTGATATACCTAATTTTCAAGGAAATGCAGCAGTAAATTATACAGATAGGGAAACTCCATGGACAAGAATTATTGAACATAAATGGTTTGAATTTGGAGAACAACCAAAGACTGTAATTAGTCGCGAATATAGTTCTGAATGGAAATTAGGTGATGAACCATATTACCCTGTAAATGATGAAAAAAATATGGAATTATATAAAAAGTATAAAAACCTGGCGGACAAAGAAAAACATGTGGTATTTGGCGGACGTTTAGGTGAATACAAATATTATGATATGGATGCGGTAATTGCTGTTGCACTAGAAAAAGCAAGGGAAGAGTTACAATAGTCTTTGATAACAGGAGTGGTGGTATGGAGTTTATTTTTCCGGATTATTATAAGAACTTTATGTGTATTGGGGGAAATTGCCCGGACACCTGTTGTGCCGGATGGCAGATTATGATTGATGACAAATCATTAAAAAATTATAAAAATGAAGAAAGCTCCTTTAAAAATTGTTTATATAATGGTATAGACTGGAAGGAGGGATGTTTTAAGCAATACAAAAAAAATTGTGTTTTTTTAAATGAGGATAAGCTTTGTGATATTTATATAGAATTAGGAAAAAATAAGTTATGTAAAACCTGTAAGACTTATCCAAGACATATAGAAGAATTTGAAGGAGTAAGAGAAGTATCCTTATCTATGTCATGTCCGGTAGTGGCCAAACTTATTCTAACAAAGAAAGATTATGTGCACTATTATAAAAAGCAAAAAGAGACAATAGAGGAAGAATATGATGATTTTGATTATTTGTTATTTACTAAATTAGAGGATACTAGAGAGGTTATGATTCATATTCTTCAAAATCGCACTATAAATAGTTGCGTTCGTATTGCTATATTTTTAGGATTTGCTCATGATATACAAAGAAGAATCCGAATGGATGAAATGTTTTCCATAGATTCTTTGGTTGATCGATATACAAATAAAGGGATATTTTCTTGTATTGAAAAGAAAATGGGAGCTTATCAAGGTTGTCTTAAAGAGAGTTATAAATTTTCTAAGGACTGTATTTGGCTTTTGCAGCAATTGGAAATAAGGGAAATAGAGTGGAAAGATTGGATTGATCTTTGTAAACATACCTTGGATTCTATGGATTTAGACAATTATCATGAGAAAAAAGCTTCTTTTTACAGGCAACACATTTTGGGAAAAGAGGAAAGATTACAGTGGGAGATTTATAGAGAGCAAATTCTTGTGTACTTTTTGTTTACTTACTATTGTGGTGCAGTTTATGATAATCGTGTATATGCAAAGGTTAAAATTTCAATAATAAGTTTATACATTATAGAAGAAATGTTGTTTATTCAGTGGCTTTTAAAAAAAGAAAAGATTAAGGAAAGTGATTGGATACGTTTTTCTTATAAGTATTCTAGGGAATTGGAACATTCTGACATAAATTTAAATCAAATAGAAGAAATATTATCAAAAAAAGAAGAATTTAGTTTGAAGAATTTTTTATATGGGATTTGTGCAAATTACTTTTGACACTCTAATCTTAATAGGAAATTATATAAGTGAAAAAAATGAAATAATAGGGAGTCAATAATAAATGCAAACAGTGAAAGGACAATTAATACAGTATTTTATAGATGGAGAAAAGAAAAAAGAGGATGGTTTTTTACTAGGCATAGAATTAGAGCATTTTATTGTTCATAAAGATACAAAGAGAGCAGTATCCTATTATGGGGATAGAGGAGTTGAAGCAATTTTAAAAGAACTGTCAGTATATTATAATAATAATTTATATGAAAAAGGTCATCTAATCGGTATGGTAAATGAGGAATATTATATTACACTTGAGCCTGCGGCCCAAATTGAAATTAGTATTTTACCACAAAAAAATATTGTAGAAATTGAAAAAATATATAATGGATTTAAAGCATTATGGGAAACCGTATTAGAAAAATATAACTATCAATTGATGACATTAGGATATCAGCCTATAAGTAAAGTAGATGATTTGGATTTAATACCAAAGGAAAGATATAAACTTATGGATTTCCATTTCTCTAATATAGGACAATATGGAAGACAGATGATGCGGGGAACTGCCTCTACGCAGGTATCCATTGATTATTTTTCACAAGAGGACTTTTCAAAAAAGTATAAACTTGCTTATATTTTGTCTCCAATTATGATGTTTTTATATGATGAGTTACCTATATACGAAGGTAAAAAAAATGAAACACCAATGTATCGTGAACATATATGGAAACACGTTGATAGTGAAAGAATAGAAGTATTCAAGGACGATTTTGTAAATATTGATTATGATAGATATGCAGATTTTGTATTACAGGCGCCTATGATCGTAAGACCAGATAAAAATAAAGGTATTTGTTATGAGCAAAGAGGGGCAGGAGAATGTTATTCTAGTGTTGATAAAAAAGAGATAGAGCACATTCTTTCTATGGTATTTCCTATGGTTAGATTAAAGCATTTTATAGAGGTAAGATATGGAGATAGTATGGAGTTTCAGACTGCATTATCTTATTTTACGTGGATAAAGGGTTTGTTTATAGGTGTAGATGAGGGGCTTTCCTTCTTTGAGTCATTACAAGTAAAAAAATATAAACAAATATCTGAAGCATTTGCGGAATTAAGAAGAAAGAGAGAGAATGCCTTTATTTATGGAATGGAGTTTTCCAAAATTGTAAGTAAAATATATAAAATTGGAAAAAAATATATAGAAAAAGAAGAAAAAAAATATCTTTCTTTACCTTATTTAAGCAGGACAACAAAAATGATATTAGACAGTGAGAGAGGAATGGAGGATTAATATAAATGAAAGCTATCAATCAAAAGTGTGTTTCGTTTATAAAGGAGAATTTTGCTACGTGTAAGGAAACAGCACAATTAGAATTAGAATATCTAGAACATTCAACAGCAAAATATAAAGGAGAAACGATTTATTCGTTGCACATACCAAAAATATTTACCAAAGAGGCAGAAAATGTTATAAAATATGCAGCAGAAACTATGTATGGTATTTTAAGAAAAGTAATAGAGGAGTATTTGCATAGTGCAGATTATCGGAAGTTATTTGGATTTTCCAAAGAATTAGAAGAAATGATATGTAATACACCACATTACAAAAATTTATTGCCTATATGCCGATTAGATATATTTTTGAATGAGGAGGATTATAGTTATAAGTTTTGTGAATTTAATGGAGATGGTACCAGTTCCATGAACGAGGATAGGGAATTAAATCTTGCGTTTGAAAAAACTGCCTTATATTCCTATTTAGAAGAGAATTATGTGATAAGAACCTATGAATTATTTGATTCCTGGGCCAACAGTTGTAAGGAAATATATGAAGGCATGGGGAAATCAATAGAGGGAACCAGGATTGCCGTGGTCGACTTCTTGGAAAAAGGTTGTTCTATATATGAGTTTGAGCAATTTTGCAAGGCATTCAAAAATGCTGGATTTGATGCATGTGTGTGTGAAATACGAGATTTAACTTATGATGGAAAGTATTTGTATACTAAGGACAAAGAAAGAATTGATATAATTTATCGTAGAGCAGTTACTTCAGATATAATGGCAAATAAACAAGAAATTAAACCATTTTTAGAAAGTGTGAAGGATAAAAATGTATGCCTAATTGGAGATTTCTGTACGCATATAATGCATGATAAAATATTATTTCAGTTATTAAGACAAGAAGAAACAAAAAGATTTTTAACAAAAGAAGAAAATGAATTTGTAAGTGCGCATGTTCCGTACACAATTCGATTGACAAAGGAAATAATAAAAGAAAAGAAGGTAGCAGGTACAAAAGATTTTTGGATAATTAAACCAGAAGACTCCTATGGTGCAAAAGGGGTTTTTGCCGGGAGAAACCACAGCTGCGAAGAATGGAGTGACCTTTTAGAGAAACATAGTGATAAGGATTATCTGTTGCAGGAATTTGTCACTCCATACCGATCTAATAATATTGATTTTCATTTAGGAAAGGAAAATCAAGTAAAAGAGTATAGTAATTTAACAGGGCTTTATGTATATAATGGAAAGTTTGCTGGAGTATATTCAAGACAATCAGCAAAAGAGATTATTTCTACAGAGCATGATGAGAATGATGTGGCATCTCTTGTTATAGAGAACAAATAGAATAAGCTACCATCTTAGCTAAGGTTTAGTTAAGATGGTAGCTTATATTACTAATATCACTTATGTTGCATACCCATTTAGATCATGCTAGAATAAGCACGTATAAATAATTTTTAAAAATAAACAGGTTGAAAAAAGTGGAGGTGTAATTTTGAAAAAGTTACTGGTATATTTAAAGGATTATAAAAAGGAAAGCATCCTTGGACCATCATTTAAGTTACTGGAGGTGTTGTTTGAATTAATGGTTCCCCTAGTTGTGGCTAGAATGATTGATGTGGGAATTGATGGTGGTAATAAGGAATATATCATAAAAATGTTTTTTGTTTTGATAGCACTTGGATTAACCGGATTGATTTCTGCCATTACAGCACAGTATTTTGCTGCAAGAGCAGCAGTAGGATTTGCAAAGAAATTAAGACATTCTTTGTTTTGTCACATTCAGTCACTTTCATTTTCAGAGATAGACAAAATAGGAACTTCTAGCTTGATAACACGAATGACAAGTGATATAAATCAAGTGCAATCTGGGGTAAATATGACCCTTCGGTTGCTTCTTCGTTCCCCTTTTGTGGTATTTGGAGCCATGATAATGGCATTTACCATAGACGTAAAAGCTGCATGGATATTTGTGGTAACAATTCCTTTATTAACTATCGTTATTTTTGGAATTATGTTATTGTGCATTCCAAAATATAGGAAGGTACAAGAAAAATTAGATAAAGTATTAGAAATTACCAGAGAGAATTTAACGGGTATTCGTGTAATACGTGCATTTTGTAGAGAGAAGGAAGAAAAAAAGGAGTTTGACAAAAGAAATGAGGAGTTGTCCGTTGTACAAAAATTAGTGGGACGTATTTCAGGATTGATGAATCCACTAACCTATGTGATGATTAATGTAGCTATAGCTATATTGGTATGGCAGGGAGCTATTAGGGTGAATGCCGGAGTATTAACCCAAGGTGCAGTAATTGCACTCTATAATTATATGTCTCAGATTTTAGTAGAATTAATAAAGTTAGCAAATTTAATTCTTAATATGACAAAATCATTTGCATGTGGAAATCGTATTCAGGCAATATTTGAAATTAAGCCAGGAATAACAAAAGAATCAGGAAACATAAACTTACAGGATGGAAGTATGACGGATGTTTTTGTGGAATTTAAAGGTGTACATTTTGCATATGAAGACAGTAGGGAAGATGCACTTAGCAATATAAGTTTTTCTGTTAGAAAAGGTGAAATGATAGGAATTATAGGAGGAACCGGTTCAGGAAAAACCTCTCTTGTACATCTTATTCCAAGATACTATGATGTTACAAAGGGAGAAGTAAGAATAAATGGAAAAAATGTGAAAGATTATCCTTTGGTATCTTTACGGGAGAAGGTTGCAGTAGTATTGCAAAAAGCAGTTTTATTTAAGGGAACTATACGTGATAATCTAAAATGGGGAAAGAAGGATGCTACAGATGAGGAGATTTATAAAGCTTTAACGATTGCCCAGGCCAAAGATGTGGTTGAGAAAAAAGAAGAAGGTTTAGATTATGTATTAGAGCAAGGAGGGAAAAATTTATCTGGGGGACAGAGACAACGACTAACTATTGCAAGAGCATTATTGTGTGAACCGGATATTTTGATTTTGGATGATAGTGCTTCAGCGCTGGATTATGCAACAGATGCAAACCTGCGCAAGGCTATACAGGATATGAAAAACCGCCCAACAACATTTATTGTGTCACAGCGTACTTCTTCCATACAAAATGCAGATAAAATTATCGTGTTGGAAGATGGAGAATTGGTAGGTATTGGCAAACATGAACAATTATTAAATCACTGTAAGATTTATCAGGAAATTTATTATTCTCAATTTAAAAAGGAGGCATAAATACAGTGGAAGAGAAAAGACAAAATAATACCATAAAAAAGGTATTGAAATATGTAAAAAAGTATTGGGGGTTATTACTTTTTTCTATTGTACTGGCTTTTGTAAGCGTATTGTTAAGTTTATATATACCCATTTTGGTTGGAGACACAATAGATGAAATACTTGGAATGGGACAAGTTAATTTTATACAGGTTAAGAGGCTGTTAATAGGAAGTTTGATTCTTGCGGTTATTACAGCGTTATGCCAATGGATTATGAATATTATAAATAATAAAATTACTTTTCAGGTTATTCGGGATATGCGAAAGGAGGCATTTGCTAAAATTCAAGAGTTGCCATTAAAATATGTGGATACACATCCATACGGAGAAATAGTAAGTAAAATTATTGCGGATGTGGATCAATTTGCAGATGGTCTACTAATGGGATTTACCCAATTATTTACCGGTGTTGTGACAATTATAGGCACATTGGTATTTATGTTTTCTATACATTGGAAAATTGCAATTGTAGTTGTGGTATTAACGCCTATATCGTTGTTTGTTGCACGTTTCATAGCAAAAAGAACTTACAATATGTTTCGAGTACAGTCGGAGTATAGAGGGGAGCAAACATCTTTAATAGATGAAATGGTTGGAAATCAGAAGGTTGTACAGGCCTACACACAGGAAGAAGAGATTTTAGAAAAATTCGATGACATAAATGAAAAATTATCTGAAGCTTCTTTAAAAGCTACCTTTTTTTCGTCATTGACCAATCCATGTACACGTTTTGTGAATAGTATAGTATATGCGGCGGTAGGGCTTTCAGGTGCATTGAGTGCAATGAATGGAGGAATTACCGTAGGAGCGCTTTCTTGTTTTTTAAGTTATGCAAATCAGTACACAAAACCTTTTAATGAGATTTCAGGAGTAATAACAGAATTGCAAAATGCAATGGCATGTGCTACAAGAATATTTGAATTTATAGAGGAAGAAAATCAGGTACTAGAAGGTGCAAAAATAATAGATGAAGCAGATGGAAATGTAAGATTAAGTCAAGTTTGTTTCTCGTATGTACCAGAAGTTAAATTGTTAGAAAATTTTAATCTTTCAGTTAAGCCAGGGCAAAGAGTGGCAATTGTAGGACCTACAGGGTGTGGGAAAACTACGGTTATTAATTTGTTGATGCGTTTTTATGATGTAAATAGTGGAACTATTTGTATTGAAGAAACAGATATAAGAGATATGACAAGAAGAAGTCTGCGAAAAAATTTTGGCATGGTTTTGCAAGAAACGTGGTTAAAAGCGGGAACAATTGCAGATAATTTAAAAATGGGAAAACCTAATGCTACTGATGAGGAAATGTTAAAAGCAGCAAAAGCATCACATGCACACAGCTTTATTAAACGACTACCTAACGGATACGATACCTATATCTCTGAAGGTGGTGGTAGTTTGTCTCAAGGTCAGAAACAGCTGTTATGTATTGCTCGTGTTATGCTATGTCTCCCTCCTATGCTTATTTTAGATGAAGCAACATCGTCTATTGATACCAGAACTGAATTAAAAATTCAAGAAGCATTTGCAAGACTTATGAAAGGACGAACAAGCTTTATTGTAGCTCATAGATTATCTACAATTCAGGAAGCAGATATTATTTTAGTTATGAAAGATGGAAATATAATAGAGCAAGGGGATCATGATTCTTTGATGAAAAAAAATGGATTTTATGCCAATCTTTATAATAGTCAATTTATAACAGTCCAGCAATAAAAAAATATATGTGTAAGTAGAACATGAGAACTTTTTTTCAAAGAACGATTTGCATGTATATTTTTAGGTGTGTGAATTGTTACGTAAATTTGAAAAAGTATAAAAATAGGATTGAAAAAAGGGAGTTATTATGATAGTATGTTAGGGTTCGAACAAAAGGTGGTGAAGATTTGGAGCATAGGGAGGAATTAGGGCATTATATTTATACGATTTCTAACCTTTTAAAGAGAGAAATGGATAAAGGGATAACAGAGGAAGGTATAGATAATTTGACAGGAAAAAATATGTGGTTGATAGGATATTTAATACATTGTCAGGAGGAAAATATCTATCAAAAAGATGTTGAGAAGCATTTTGCACTAAGACGTTCAACTGTTTCGGAGGTAATTACACTTATGGAACAGAAAGGATTGGTACAAAGGCTGCCTAGTGAAAAAGATGCCAGAATGAAAAAGCTTGTGTTAACGGAATACGCAAAAAAAATTTATAGTCATTTATGCGTACAGATAAAGAAAACAGAAGATAAGATGAAAGAGGGATTCTCCGAGAAAGAATTCGATGAACTTTTGAAGTATTTAAAAAGAGTCCAGGATAACATTGGTGCGGCCACTGTTTTAAAAGAAAAAAAGGAGGAAAATTAGAATGTTAAAAAAATTAGCTCGGTGTATCCGAGAGTATAAAAAAGATACCATTATTACACCCATATACATAATTTTTGAAGTAATCCTAGAATGTATTATCCCTATGGTTATTGCAGATTTGGTTACAAAAATTCAATACGGCTGTGAAATGGATGTAGTTATAAAATATGGCGTAATTTTAGTATTGATGGCATGTTTTTCTTTAGCATTTGGAGGCTTAGCGGGAGCAAGCAGTGCCAAAGCGGCCTGTGGATTTGCAAAAAACATTAGAAAAGATTTGTTTTATAAGGTTCAGGATTTCTCATTTGAGAATATCGACCGTTTTTCATCGTCATCATTGGTGACACGCTTAACTACTGATGTAAGTAATGTGCAGATGGCATTTATGATGATTATTCGTACAGCTATTCGCGCACCGTTCATGTTTGTGTTTTCGTTTGTAATGGCATATGTTAAGGTAGGGAAACTAGCTTCCGTTTTTGTGGTTGTAGTCCCAATTTTATTGTTTGTATTGATAATGGTTATCAAAACTGCAATGCCTTTATTCCGAAAAGTGTTCAAAAAGTATGATGCATTGAATAATTCCATTCAGGAAAATGTTAAGTCAATGAGAGTAGTAAAGTCTTTTGTTAGAGAAGATTATGAAAAAGAGAAGTTTACTTATGCAGCAGAGGACGTTTGTGCAGATTTTACAAAGGCAGATAAGATCTTAGCTTGGAATACACCGATTATGCAATTTTGTCTTTATGTAGTAATGATTTTTGTATTATATGTTGGCTCTTATGTAATAATTACAACTAAGGGAGCGAATATCAATGTAGGTAGTTTGTCTGCAATGTTGACTTATGGAATGCAAATTCTTATGAGTTTAATGATGATATCAATGATTTTTGTTATGGTAACATTGTCTGTAGAATCGGCTAAGCGTATTGTTGAAGTGTTAGACGAGGAAAGTACCATTAAGAATGTAGAAGGGGAACAACTACAATTTGATGTGAAAGATGGATCTATAGATTTTGAGGCTGTTAATTTTAAGTATGCAAAGAAAGCTAGTAAAATGGCATTATCAAATATCAATTTATCTATTGCATCTGGTGAGACTATAGGTATTATTGGGGGAACAGGATCTTCTAAGTCTTCTTTAATACAATTAATTCCAAGATTATATGACGTTACAGAGGGTACAGTTAAGGTGGCAGGAGTAGATGTACGAAAATATGATTTAGAGTCGTTGCGAAATGCTGTTGCGGTTGTGTTGCAGAAGAACGTATTATTTTCAGGAACAATTAAAGAAAATTTACGCTGGGGAAATAAAGAGGCAACAGATGAAGAAATATTAGAAGCGTGTAAATTAGCCCAAGCAGATGAATTTATACAAAGATTTCCAGATAAATATGATACTTATATTGAGCAAGGTGGCGCTAATGTATCAGGTGGTCAAAAACAACGATTATGTATTGCTAGAGCATTATTAAAGAAGCCTAAGATTCTTATATTAGACGATTCTACAAGTGCGGTTGATACAAAAACAGATGCTTTGATTCGTAAGGCTTTTGCAGAGTATATTCCAGATACGACAAAAATAATTATTGCTCAGAGAATTTCTTCTATACAAGAAGCAGATCGTATCATAGTGATGGATGGTGGCACCATTACAGGAGTAGGTACACATGTAGAACTCTTAAAGAATAACAATATTTATCGTGAGATATACACATCGCAGAATAAGGCAGGT
The DNA here is from genome assembly GCA_017399885.1 of Lachnospiraceae bacterium. Classification (GTDB taxonomy): domain Bacteria; phylum Bacillota; class Clostridia; order Lachnospirales; family Lachnospiraceae; genus CAG-411. The sequence continues at coordinate 4,764 of JAFQAU010000167.1, read as the reverse complement.
GATAAAGATGAAGAATAAGAAACAAGATAAAGGTATGGTGCCAAAGGGAACTCTGCCAAGAGTAATAAAAACATTGTTTGAATTTTATCCTAAAATGATGCCTACGGTATTGGTATTTATTGTATTTAGTGCCATAGTTTCGTCTATTCCAAGTATATTTATGCAAAAAGTAATGAATATTATTGATGTAACATACAAAAGTGGCGATTGGAATGGTATATCCCAAAAGATATTCCAGTATATTTGTATTTTAGGAGGCTTGTATACATTATCTTTATGTGCATGTTTTACTTATACAAGAATGATGGCAGTCATTACACAGGGATTTTTGAAGAAATTACGTGTGAAAATGTTTCATATTATGCAAAATCTCCCAATTAAGTATTTTGACCAGAATAATCATGGAGATATAATGAGTTATTATACAAATGACACAGATACACTTCGACAGATGATTTCTCAAAGTATTCCACAGCTTATTACTTCGGGAGTAACTGTCTGTTCAGTATTTTTCTTAATGCTGTATTTTAGTGTATGGTTAACCCTTGTTGTTATTTTTGGTATTATAATTATGTTTATGGTTACCAAAAAGGTAGGAAGTGCATCAGCAAAATACTTTATACGTCAGCAACATGCCATTGGAAAAACAGAAGGTTATATTGAGGAAATGATGAATGGGCAGAAAGTTGTTAAAGTTTTCTGTCATGAAGAGGAAACAGAAAAGGCATTTGATGAAATAAATGAAGCTTTGTATCAGGATTCAAAATCGGCTAACAGTTTTGCGAACATGCTTATGCCTATATTAAACAATATTGGTAATGTACTATATGTAGTGGTAGCAGTAGTTGGTGGGATATTGATTGCAAGTAAGGTAACAAATGTAAGTATTTCCGGTATTCCAATGGGAATAAGTATAGCAGTTCCTTTTCTAAATATGACCAAACAATTCTGTGCAAATATAAGTCAGGTTTCTCAACAAATTAATGCAGTAGTTATGGGGCTTGCCGGTGCTTCAAGAATTTTCGAATTAATAGATCAGGAAGCAGAAGTTGATGATGGATACGTTACTTTGGTAAATGCAAAGGAAGTAAATGGAGAGATTGTAGAGTGTGAAGAGCATACAGGAATGTGGGCATGGAAGCATCCGCATACTGCTGATGGTAGTGTTACGTATACAAAATTAACTGGAGACGTAAGATTATTTGATGTAGACTTTGGTTATGAGGAAGGAAAAATCGTACTTCACAATGTTGATGTATATGCTGAGCCAGGTCAAAAAATTGCATTTGTTGGTTCAACTGGTGCAGGAAAAACCACGATTACAAATCTAATTAACCGTTTTTATGATATTGCAGATGGAAAAATTCGCTATGATGGAATTAATATCAATAAAATTAAAAAGGCAGATTTAAGAAGGTCATTGGGAATTGTGTTGCAGGAAACAAATTTATTCACAGGCACGGTAATGGATAATATTCGTTATGGTAAGCTAGAAGCCACAGATGAAGAATGTATTGCTGCGGCAAAATTGGCAGGGGCAGATGATTTTATTACTCGTTTGCCTGAGGGGTATGATACACCACTGACAGGAAATGGTGCTAATTTGTCTCAAGGACAGCGTCAGCTTATTGCAATAGCAAGAGCAGCAGTTGCTGATCCACCAGTTATGATTCTGGATGAAGCAACATCATCTATTGATACACGTACAGAATCAATTGTACAAAAAGGAATGGATTCTTTGATGAAGGGCAGAACAGTATTTGTTATTGCTCATAGATTATCCACAATCAAGAATTCAGATGTGATTATGGTATTAGAACAAGGTAAAATCATAGAACGTGGCAGTCATGAAACATTGCTTGCTGAAAAAGGCAAATATTATCAATTGTATACAGGGGCATTTGAATTAGATTAATGTAAGGGATTCGGATTAACTTTCTTAAGTATCATATAGTTATCCGAATCCTTTTTTTCTTGACAAGAAAAAAAAATCTGTGTACTATTAAGAAAGTGTTTTTTGCAAAATCGTTGTTGCTCATAAGTTAGCTTGCTATCATTTGAACAGTTACGATTTTACATAGATTCAGAATAAAACTGTCTACAGCTATGAATTATAATTAGACAGAGATGATAAATTCTTATTATAGGAGATGAGTGATTATGAAAAAGGTAGTAAAATTTGGTGGAAGTTCACTTGCAAGTGCAGAACAATTTAAAAAAGTTGGAGATATCATCCGTGGAGATGAAAGTAGAAAATATGTAGTTCCATCTGCACCAGGTAAGAGATTTTCAGAAGATACAAAAGTAACAGACATGTTATATGGGTGTTATGAAAGTGCAGAATCGGGAAAAGATTTTGCAAAAGAGTTAAAAGCAATTAAAGCAAGATATGAAGAGATTATAAAGGGATTAAATTTAAAATTATCTCTAAATGAAGAGTTTAAGATAATCGAGAAGAATTTTAAAGAAAAAGCAGGAAAAGATTATGCAGCTTCTCGTGGTGAATATTTAAATGGTATTATTATGGCTGATTATTTAGGATATAACTTTATTGATGCAGCAGAAGTAATCTTTTTTGATGCAGAAGGTAACTTTGATGCAGAAAAGACCAACGAAGTTTTAGGTGCAAGATTACAACAGGAAAATAGAGCTGTAATTCCAGGATTTTATGGTTCTAATCCTGATGGAACTGTTCGTACTTTCTCAAGAGGCGGTTCGGACGTAACTGGTTCAATTGTAGCAAAGGCTGGAAAAGTAGATTTATATGAAAACTGGACAGATGTATCCGGATTTTTGGTTGCGGATCCAAGAGTTGTTGAGAATCCAAAGGTAATTACTATGATTACTTATAAAGAATTACGTGAGTTATCGTATATGGGTGCAACTGTATTACATGAAGATGCAATCTTTCCAGTAAGAAAAGCAGGTATTCCAATTAATATTCGTAATACAAATGCACCAGAGGATGCTGGAACAATGATCGTAAAGAGTACCTGCCATACTCCTGAATATGTTATTACCGGTATAGCAGGAACAAAAGGATTTGTTGCTGTAAATATAGAAAAGGATATGATGAACTCGGAAGTAGGTTTTGGTAGAAAAGTATTGGGAGTATTTGAAGATAATGGTGTGTCATTTGAGCATATGCCTTCTGGAATTGATACAATGACAATTTTTGTAGAACAGAAAAGCTTTGAAGGGAAAGAGCAACAAATAATTGCAGGAATTGAAAGAGAAGTAAATCCAGACTCTATTGATTTAGAAAGTGAGCTTGCGTTAATAGCTGTAGTTGGTAGGGGAATGAAGGCAACTCGTGGTACTGCCGGAAAAATATTCTCTGCATTGGCAAATGCAAAAGTGAATGTTAAAATGATTGATCAGGGTTCAAGTGAGTTAAATATAATCATTGGCGTAAGCAGTTGTGATTTTGAGGTTGCCATTAAAGCAATTTATGATGTTTTTGTTCAAGAATAAGGTATAGAAAAAATAATCTTTTGTTTATAAAAAAGTCCTGTACATCTTTTTGTTGTATGGGGCTTTTTTATTACTGGAACATAAAAAAATAAATATCTGTCTGTTTTATGTGTTATTTTTTCTGACAGTATATATGAAATCATATGGTAAAAAATATAACAGATCTACTTTTGAGTGGTACTGTTACCGATTAATTGTAAAGGGAGTAGTTCTTTTTCTTGTTTAAATTGTATATTTATGCTATGATAAAAGAAAAGAAATCGTTAAATATTATAAAGTAATTTGTTATTGTTCACAGGTTTTCTGTGCCGGTAAAGGTTTCAGGTTGTCTTTCATGCATTTTCAATGAGTGGGGTGAAATTCTGCATATTTTAGATCCTGGCACATAGCTGGACAGCAAGTGTCAAGTTTGCCGGTAAACAGTAACAATAATTGCACAGTTTAGGAGTAAGAGTTGGGGGAATCTATTTCAGTGCCATGCAACTATAAGTAAATCATATTTTTTTATGAACATACAGTGCATGCGTATTTGAACTGAATAGATATGAATGTCTTATATAATTATGGAGGGGATAAAATTGATAGATGGTAAGCTTACAATAGGAGTTCTGATAGGAAATATTTTTGCGGATCATACAGATGATATGTTGAATGGAATTATGCATGGGGCCATTGATCAGGACATAAACATCATGTTTTTTATGGGGGCACATGCCAATTGCTTTGATAATTATTATACAAAAACAGAAGATGGAAAGTTTTTTTACCACTTTAATGGGGTATTTGATTATGCAAATTTGTCTAAAGTGGATATTTTAATTGTGGCATATTCTACATTTTATTTGTATATGGAGGAATCAAAAGAAGAGTTTTTTAAACGATTCGATGGTCTTTCTGTTCCTTTGATTATAATTGGGGATCAGTATAAAGATTATATGAATGTGATTACAGATAATAAAGATGGTATAAAAAAATGCATGAATCATCTAATTAAAGCACATGGTTATAAGAAAATAGTTTATCTTAGTGGGCCTATAGGTAATAATCGAGATGCTAGTGAGAGATTGGAAGCATATCAAGAAGTTATGAGTGAAAATGGATTCGAGGTTACGGATAAAATGATCGCCTATGGAGATTATTCTCCAAATTCTGCTCCTTTGTTTGGTAAGCTTTTGGATGATAATCCAGGAGTGGAGGCCGTTGTTTGTGCCAACGATACTATGGCTATTTCAGGATATGCAGAGTGTCATAAGCGAGGATTAATACCGGGGTTGGATATTGCTATTACAG
>JAFQAU010000166.1 GCA_017399885.1 Lachnospiraceae bacterium | reverse complement strand
TATGTAAGAGAAGTACTAAAATGTACAGTAGATTACACAGCATTAAGAGAAGACTATGTTCCTGTTCAAAGTCTACAACCAAATGCAGACTTCTTCAAATACCAGTCACAAGTAAACGAATTTGTAGACTGTGTGCCTAGCCATAATGTTATAGAAAAATACATTTCAAAACATGGATGTGACTATAGATTTGAAGTTGCACCAAATCCTATACCAGAGCTTAGAGATAGAAGATGCGACAACACTAAAGTTGGAAGAACTTGGTCTTGCGATATGTATAGAAAAAAAGAAAATGATGAAGAGAGCAGTGAGTAAAGCTAAAAATAAAACGCGGAAAAATCCGCGTTCTATTTTTAGTTAAAATTTACCCTTGTAATTATACAATTTGGTGGGCGCATCAGGAAAAGGCTTAAGAGGCTTAGAAATATCTATGTCTAAAGCTTCTCCAATGGAAGTGATTAGATAAGGCAACGTTGTTAAAGCTTCAATGTTCCATTGGCGTTCGCCGACAGCATGGGTACCTATTTCTAGATATTGTGCGTCTTTTTTCTCACATAGAGGTAATCCTTGCAAAAATTCTGCCAAAGCCGCATCGTAATTGTTACGGTAATTGGAAATAACAGAATATCTAACGAGATTAATTAACAGAGCAAAATCTTGCTTGTACAATAATGTATATCTGCCGTGAGAGAAATTCTTTTTTTCATGCAAAATAACATTTGCTACACCAGATTCGGTAAACTTACTTTCTATATCCAAGGCAGTCGCATAAGTATCCCATTCGTAGAAAACGTGTATTACAGGACATCTTTTAATACTGTTTGCAATTAATGCAATATCTAACTTTTCCACAAAGTCTTCGCCAGCAGATAAGGCAAGTAAGTTTTCGATTGTCATTTTGTTAGTTCCCCAGTCATCAAAAATGATGCAAGGGATTAATGTAGAAGCCATAGAAATCATACCACGTTCTTTTCCGGTGATATTTTTTTCGTTATAATAGGAAACAATATGAACTCTAGTATCATTTTTGTAGAATTCGCGGACGTCCTCTTCTTTCGCTCCTGTGACAAGAATAAAATCACATTCGTTATATAAAGCGGATACAGCAGTAGCATAAATATCTGGTGTTTTACCAGAAAAAGATATGCCAATAACTAAATCATAACATCCGTGTGCAATAAGATTAATAGCCGTTTGAGGAGTAGCTGTATGGACTATAGAATCATAAAACACATAGTTTAAACAGTACTTTGCAAACATTGCAGCTGGATAAGATCCGCCTGCCCCTACAATCAAAATTTTAGCATGCTTACAGTATTCGATATACGAATAAAGCTTTTGTGATGCATCTGTCTTTTCAGCTAAATTAATCCGCTCGCGCAATAATTCTACTTGCTCTCTGCTTACAAATTTTTCAGACATATAAGTTCCTCCTAAATTTTGAAATCGTAAATTTACTATTCCTAATATTGTTTAGGGGCTAATTATATCACAGTATGGCCTAAAAGTAAAGAAAGTAGCTATTTGCTACTTTCCTACCATATCTATTGCTTTTTCTAATGTTAAACTTTCATTGTGCACTTCTAACACTTTACCATTTTTATCTACAACATAAGAAATTGGTATTGTAGAAGCTTCAGGGTCTATTGTTTTTCTAATTACTCTTC
>JAFQAU010000165.1 GCA_017399885.1 Lachnospiraceae bacterium | reverse complement strand
CTATCTGTATCATCTGTATTCACACCTAAGGTATCTATAATCACATAAAATTCCACGTATCCATCTACAGGTATGTTCTCCGTACTATTTAACTTTACATTCTTAAATAAGTAACTACTATCTTCCCCTGGTTCTATAACACTGGTATAGTAATAATATTCCCCTTCTTGATACCATGCATCTGATGTTGTCACGTTTGTGGCAATACTTCCTTCTGAAATTTTATAATCCATCGTGTTTCCATATATCTGACCACTACTATCATAGATTACCGCCATCAGCTTGGCTCTTGCTACTATACTTTTCTTAATATCTGATATCCCGGGATTACTAATATAAACAGCCTTTCCATTTCCTACATCATCATCAGGTTCTCCGTTAGTAATTACATTTCCCTCATCATCTAGAGTATAAGAATTACCATTTGGCTCATTAATAGTCACATCTACATACATCTTGGGATTAAAAGCATTTGTAGTGCTGTTAGACTTTATAAACAACAGTCCAACACTGGCCATAGAAAATACCCCGCTACTTTCTATTATTGCTAAGGATATTATGGTATAAACCGACATACGAATTCTTTTCAGTCTTCGCTTTATTTTTTTCTTTCTCTTGTTCATACCAATCACCCCCTCTTTATCTTCCTTGATAACCACACATATTCCGTTTTGTGTCAGTCCTCAATCTTTTTTGCTACAATATCAAGTATAAATGAAAGTCCTAACAAAATAATGATTCCTATTATAGTATATAACTTCCCATTATCACGCTGATATTTTGTAACAACCTCTCCCAAAAAAGGAATACAAAAATCTGTCGCCTTTCCTATGACAGCGGAATAAGTAATACTACCATCTTCCGTATTATTCGCATCTCCCTTTGTTACTATGGTTCCACTATTCGTATCTATCTGTGAAATTCTATGGGTTACTATCCATCCACTTCCCCCTGAAGCATTATAAGTAATTACATCTCCCACTTTTAAATCATCAAATTTTACAGGCTTTACATATATCATCCCTCCCACCGGATATTTTGGTGTCATGCTGGCTGTCCGTATATTATACGCTTGATAGCCCAAACACTGTGGTATAAAAAAAACAATTAATAAGATAGCAATTAATCCAGTCAATAATACTGTAATTCCGCTCTGTATGTATTTAATAGTCTTCATAGCATGCCCCTCCTAATAATAAAATCATCTTTTTTGTTCTTATACTGCAAATGTAACGATAACCTCTAAATAATGTATACATAACCAATCAGAACCAACAACATCTTTATCAACACAAAAAAACGTTATATTTTTGAAACTTTTTCACAACATTTCATAAAAACCTTTTAAACTTTGTTTAATAATTACGAAATATCCAATTCTATCACATCTGTTTTTGTATAATATATCTTTAGGATAGCATAGTTCCAAACTTTTTTCAACACTTTATCCAATTATATATACCATTGCAAATTTATTTTTATTATTCTTGCACATGTTTTATTCTTTTTCCAAAACCACTTTTCTTTTCATGAATACCTTTTCGTTTTTTTATGAACATTTTATAACCTTTTAACTAAACGCATTCATAAAGAATACGAAATCCCTCATTTATAAAAGACTTCCTCCACTTTCCATACGAAATACATGTTACATGTCTCTTACAACAATACTCTTTATGCATCTTTACACATTCTCAAGGAGCTTATTTTTCTTTAAAACAAAAATAGAAGACTAAAATTGAATTTTCAGCCTTCTATTTTTCTTATTTATATCTCACATTTTATATCATTTTCATAGTCTATCACACAGTTGCCGCCTCGCTTTAGCTTACCAAATAAAATCTTATCCACTAATAAAGGTTTTATTTCTGTATTGATAATACGGCTAATTTCTCTGGCACCATATTCACGACTAATCCCTTTTTCTTTTAAATATTTTGCACAAGAGGACGTAATCTGTATAGAAATTTTCTTTTTCTCCAATTTCTCTGCCAGAATGGCAATCTGTTTCTCCACAATTTTTTCTGCCATGGCATCGTCCACATGGTTAAATGCAATAATTCTTCCCAAACGATTTCTAAATTCCGGTTGAAATACACGTTTCACTTCATCCATGATAGCACTTTTATCCATCACTCTATTTCCGAATCCCATCAATGTTTTTCCCATTTTACTTGCACCTGCATTGGAGGTCATTATAATTATCACATGTCTAAAATCGGATTTTCTTCCCTGATTATCTGTTAATGTTGCATAATCCATCACCTGTAATAATACATTAAAAATATCCGGATGTGCTTTTTCAATCTCATCCAACAACAAAACACAATGGGGATGTTTTCGAATTGTCTCTGTAAGTAATCCACCTTCTTCATATCCCACATAGCCGGCTGGAGAACCGATTAATTTTGCCACTGCATGCTTTTCTGCATATTCACTCATATCAAATCGTACAAGTGAAATTCCAAGTTCATTCGCCAAGGTTTTGGCTACCTCTGTTTTCCCTACGCCAGTTGGTCCAACAAATAACAGACTAGCCAACGGCTTATCTTCATCATGCAATCCCGCTTTAGAAAATTTAATAGCATTTACTAATTCACAAATTGCTTCATCCTGTCCAAATACCTGTTTCTTGATTTTTTCTTCTAATACAGCAAGCTGTCGTATTTCATCCATATCAATATTCTTTGATGGTACATTTCCTATCTTAGCTACTACTTCCTCTAATATTTTTTTATCTACACTTTGTGTTTTCTTGTCCAACGGATGCAAAACACGATAGGCTCCTGCCTCATCAATTAAATCTATTGCTTTGTCCGGCAAATATCTTTCATTGATATATTTACTACTCAATTCAACTGCATAGGCAATGGTCCCTTTGGTATATTTCACATTATGAAATCGTTCATAATGCTTCTTAACACCTTCTAAAATTTGTGTTGCCTCTTCTATTGTAGGTTCTTCTATATCAATATTTTGAAATCTTCGCATTAAGCTTTTATTTTTTGAAAAATTTTTCTTGTATTCTTCATAAGTAGTAGAACCCATAAAACGAATCTCCCCAGATGCCAAATATGGTTTTAGTAAATTGCCAGCATCCATAGTACCCCCGTTGGTAGCTCCCGCACCCACAATATTATGAATTTCATCTATATAAACAATTGCGTCTTTTTCTTCCTTAATCCCCTCCATAATCATCTTCAATCTCTTTTCAAAATCTCCTCGAAATTGTGTTCCTGCAATGATATTTCCTAGATCAAGGGCATAAATTTTAGCATTCTTTAACGGAGCCGGAACCTCTCCTTTTACAATTTTACTTGTGACCCCATAGGCAATTGCCGTTTTGCCAACACCAGGTTCTCCTATGTGCAACGGATTATTTTTATACTTTCGACACAAAACCTGCATCGTTCTCTCCAACTCTTCTTCACGACCTATCAGTGGCATAAAACTGTCCACCTGATCATTCATACAGATTACATAATCTCTCCAATCTTCTACAATTGTCTCTTCTTCTTTTTTAACTTTTTTCTTGGCCTTATTCATATAGTTTGCTTCTTCTTCTAGTTTCTTCTCACTCATGAGTGCCAACAATTCTGTAGGATTTATTTTTTGGGACAAAATATAGTAAGACGCATAACTATTATCTGCTTTTAAGATTCCGTAAACCAAGTGTGTAATTTCTACCACAAATTTTTCACTGGATACCGCTTGCCCCTCAGCTTCTATTAGTACATCGTTCAAGCCACTACTTAATTCAGCTTTTGTAGTACTTTGCAACTCTATATTCTCTTTCATATATTGTTCTAAGGATGTACGAAGTTTAACTATTTCTCCTCCACATCTTTGAAAACTTTGGGAAAATATATCATTATATGTCATAACAAATAGCAAATGCTCTGGTGTTACATACTCATGATGAAGTTTTTCTGCCAAAAGTGCCATATCTGTGAGTATTTCCTCTACCTCTTTTGATATTTTCATTATGCTCCCTCCTCTCTATTCTTCTACCTTTACTAAAAAAGGATACCCTTCTTCTCTTGCACGTTTCACAGCTTTTTCCGTTTTTGTACGTGCTATATCGTAAACATATTCCCCTATTATTTCTTTTGTTCCTTTATGTATACGCATCATAATCGCCATGGCCTCCTCCTGGTTCTTATGGAATATATCCATCAATATTTCTACCACAAAATCCATAGGCGTAAAATCATCATTATACATTACTACTTTGTATCTTCCAGGCTCCTTTAAAAGTGTTTTATCCTTTGTAATTATTTTCGTTTTCTCCGCCACGCTAATTCCTACTTTCTAATATGGTTTCCGTATTTTTCTTTTCGTCACTTTCATAACATTTTTTTAAGCTTTTTAAAGCTTTTTTTTCAATTCTAGATACATAACTTCTTGATATGCCATATTTTTGAGCAATTTCTCTTTGTGTTTTCTCTTGCTTTCCAAATAAACCGTATCGTAACATCAGTATTTCCTGTTCTCGTTTTGATAATACGTTTTTCATAAAAATATATAATTTCTTTATATTCTCCTGTATTGTCATCTGTTCTATGACATCTACACTCTTCCCCTGCAATATATCAAAAATAAATATCTCGTTCCCTTCTTTATCAGATCCAATAGGCTCCCACATGTATACATCCTTTGATTTCTTTTTTTCGCTCCTAAAAAACATCAACAACTCATTCTCAATACAACAGGAAGCATAAGTCGCTAATCGTATTCCCTTTTCCATATTAAACGAATCCACCGCTTTTATCAAGCCAATTGTACCTATTGATATTAAATCCTCTGTATCCACATTAATTTTGCTATATTTCTTAACAATATGCGCCACTAAACGAAGATTTCTTTCAATCAATACCTCTCTTGCATAAACATCGCCAGACTTATATGCACTCAGATAACTCTGTTCCTCCTTGGTGCTTAATGGTTTTAGAAATGACTTCACGTTTAAGCACCTCACACCTAATTTATTTTAAGGTATGCGTTTTTTCCAAAATAGTGCCTATCCAATCAAATTTTCCTATTATTCACAGTCTCCATATACCAAGTAGCAGTTACAGCCCCATACACCAAAGATGCATGAGGCTGTAAGACTAAATTCGTTGACAAATCCGAACTATTTCCCTATATGTTGTTACTCTTATTTTACCGCACCATCCACTACACCTTTTATAATCTTCTTCTGTGCAATAACGTAGAATATAATTACAGGTAACATAATTAATAACAGTGCTGCTGCTGCCACTCCCCAGTTTGTAGTAAACGAACCAAAGAAAGCACTTGTTTGCAATGGTAAAGTATACAACTCGCTATTTCCAAATAAAACAATTCTTGGCAACAAATAATCGTTCCAAATCCACATAATATTTACAATTCCAACAGTTGTGGTAATCGGTCCAAGAAGTGGTAATACAATTCTAAAGAACACACCCACTGTTCCACATCCATCCAATGCCGCTGCTTCCTCAAGCTCTACAGGAATTCCTTTTATAAAACCATGATACAACATAATAGACATTGCTGAACCAAATCCAATATAAGCAAATATTAATCCACCTAAATTCATCATATTTAAACCATTTTTTCCCATAATTTGCATCAATGGTAACATTACACACTGAAAAGGAATCAACATAGATACTGAAAATAGCATAAAAATTATTGTAGACTTTTTCGACTTTTCACGAACCAAT
>JAFQAU010000164.1 GCA_017399885.1 Lachnospiraceae bacterium | reverse complement strand
TTTAAAAGAAATTTAGCAGAAATCCAGTTAGCTTTAGCTGAGTGGATGAATGCGTCAACTAGGGTAGGAACTATCCGAAGTCACGCTTGTGGAGTTAGTAGGTTGCGAGGACGTTGAAGCAAGAAGCCAGTAAGCTTTAGCTTAGTGGTAGTTCACTTGCCACAATAAAGGAATTATAATGACAAATAAAGGTGTAATCCTATAATTAGGGTTGCACCTTTTTGTTCTTTATGGGAAATTTCGTCCGATAAAGAAAAAACGCGACTCGAGGATGTGCACGAATTTGTATGGAAGATATAGTGGGTACCAAATTCGGCGCTGCTGATCTGTTCTAGAGGATTTCTCATCAAAGAAATTTTACGTGACATGTATTTGTTTTTTTGTTATACTAATAAGCAGACTTTGATACAAGAGAATACTTATTGTTCATAGGAAATGTGGTTTCATTAAGCATATAACATATGGAAAGTCTATGGGCATAATGGACTATGAATGGTTCATAGGTTAGTTAACTGACCTGTATTTATGTGTCGGCTTTTCTATTCAAGGACGTACAAGAATAGCAAAAGCTTTATCTAAGGAGGAACAGAGATAAAGATGGATACATTTAGTTTAAAAATTTTGGAATTGGAACGAGAGGAAAAGACTCTTCGAGTTGGAATACAAGTTAAAGGACCCTATTCAGTGGAGGTGCGAAGTCCCAAAATTGCATTGATATTTGATAATGGAGAAGAAACAAGACGAATTCCCATTATTAATCAGGCATATTTTCCCACAGATAATGCAGAAAGATTTGTAATATTTGCAAAGTATGGTTATCATATGGGGCATTTATTTTTCCAGAAACCGGTAAACAAAAAGATTAAATTTTATTTTGAGCTGATTTATGGAGAGAATGTCATTGAACATATACCATTTACGGTTAGCAGTGATGTAAAAGTAGACGAAGATTCACAATATAATATAACATTTAATGAAGCTCAAGATGAGGTTACAGTAGAATTAAAAGAGGATATTCCACAGGTAAAGAAAAAATCAGTATTAAAACATTTAGTACAGGATTTCATAGGAGATATTTGGGGAATTGTTTTGGTTATATTTGCAATTTTGTTAATACCTGTATTTTTGTTGGAAAGTATTTTGGCATTTATAGGATGTGCAGAAAAAGCACCTAAAAATAGAAGAAAAGGAATCTTATATTTTATCAATCACATTCGATGGCGCATCAACATGTTTTCACGTAAAGATTTTGGCATTACAGATTTAAAAAAGAAATTTTATCATTCTATGTTTGATATAGCCAGCATGACAAAAATTAAGAAAAATAGGATTGTGTTTATCTCCAGTCGTAGAACGGATTTAACTGGAAATTTTGAGTTTGTTCATAACATGTTAAAGGATAAGAAAGAATTAGATTTACGATTTGTGTTGGATGACAGAAGTCTAAAGAAAATGAGCTATAGAAATTTGGCAAGATTTTCCTGTTATTGTGCTACGTCTAAAGTGATTTTAATAGATGATTACACCCCTTTGCTTTATCAGTTGCCAATCAGAGAAGATACCAAGATAATTCAGTTATGGCATGCATGTGGGGCCTTTAAAACATTTGGCTATGGAAGATTAGGAAAGCAGGGAAGCCCACAACAAAGCACAGTTTCACATAAAAATTATGATTATGCCATTGTAAGTTCCAGTGAGATATCTAAATTTTATGCAGAAGGCTTTGGTATTTCCTTGGAAAAAGCAGTAGCCACAGGAGTTCCAAGAACAGATATTTTCTTTGATGAGAAGTATAAAGAGAGAGTGCATAAGGAATTTTACGAGAAATATCCAAGCTTAAAAGATAAGAAAATTATCCTATTTGCACCTACATTCCGTGGAAATGGAAAGCTTTCCGGGTATTATCCTGTAGATAAGCTGAATATTGCACAGTTGTATGAGGAATTAGGAGAGGAATATGCAATTATAATAAAGCATCATCCGTTTGTATCTAATAGAAATGTAATTCCAGAGGAATATGCGGACAATATAGTAGATTTATCGGATGATTCAGAATTAAATGACTTGTTATTTGTAACAGATATATTGATTACGGATTATTCTTCTGTAGTATTTGAAGCAGCATTGTTAAATATTCCTATGTTATTTTATGCCTTTGACCTACAAAGATATATGGCAACAAGAGGATTTTATTATGAATATGAGCAATTGGTGCCTGGTAAGATTGTAGAAACATTCCAAAGACTTGTAAAGGCTATTAAGAATGATGATTTTGAAATCGAAAAACAGGATGCATTCCGTACAAGATTTTTTGACGATTTAGATGGTAAGTCTACGGAAAGAACTGTTGCATTAATTGAAAAAGCCTTAAAAGAATAGAGAAAATAGGAAAGGTGATAGTATGAGCGATATGACAGTAGTAAAAACAAGAGAACAATTAATAGAAGAACTGAAAAAATACGAAAAAATAGTGATATATGGATACAACAATATTGCCAAGACCATTTACCGTTTTATTAGAACAAATAATTTACAGGACAAAGTAATAGGATTTACAGGACCAAAGAGAAAAAAAGAAGAAATCTTATTCTCTTTCACTGTGCAGGAACCTGAACAATTCAGTGGGACCGAGAATACTTTGTTTTTACTATGTGTTTCAGAAAGTGTATTGACAAAGGGTGCAGAAAGAATTGAAAAAATAGAAGGTCCTAAGGTAGTAGTGGATTATGCACTGTTTTGTGAGCTTTCCCAAGAAGAAAATGTGCATATCGATTTTATGTGTCCGGGATTTACAAAATGTGGCACATCTTCCTTACAAAATGCATTAAAAAAGCATCCGGGAGTATTCCTTCCTACACCAAAGGAAACCTATTATTTACATTGGAGAAAGAAATATGATGATTCTCCGGAAAGATATAAAGAAAAATATTTTGCCAATGTACAGAAAAATAAAAAGATTGGTGATATTGAACCGGCATATCATAACTGTGCGATAGGTGCATATGAGTGTTTCGGAAAAGATTTAAAGCTTATATTTATGATGAGAAATCCAGCAGATGCAGTCTATTCTTATTTTAAAATGATGATGAGAAGAACAGAATACAAAAAACAGGTTGGGTATTATAAAAAATATAAAAAGTTTGATGTAAGAATGTTTGATGACTTCATGAATGATTATGTATTTAATGGAAAAGACAGAAGATATAAATATGCAGAAATCATAGATGAGTATTTGCAATATTTCGACAAAGAGAATATGATGTTTGTATTGTTTGAAGATTTGATCCAAGAACCTACAAGGGTATTAGATGAAATTCAGGAGTTTATTGGAGTAAAAAGAAAAGAATACAAAAGCCTTCCTCATTCCAATGACGGTAAGCTGGTTTCAAAGAATTACTTTTGCGCAAGGTTAAATAGACAGTTATATCGTTTACGTTTAGACTTACCGGGAAATAAAAACAAAAAATTAGTCAAATATTATCGCAAGATGTTTGCATTCTTTGAAAAGAGAACCATGGTAGAGAATAAGGAAAAGATGCTTCCGGAAAGTCGTGAAAGAGCAATGGAGTTTTATAGGGATGATATAAAACGTTTAGAGGAGATAATGGGAAGAAGCTTAGAAGGTATCTGGTATTAAAGGAATGGAGGATAAATTATGATTTTTGGTGTAGTATTAGCAGGTGGAATCGGAAACCGTATGGGAAATGTTGAAAAACCAAAGCAGTTCTTAACAATTGGTAATAAACCAATATTGATTCATACGCTGGAAAAGTTTTATGTAAATGATAAGTTTGAACAGATAATTGTATTATGTCCGGCACAGTGGGTGGAACACACAAAGAATTTAATAAAGAAATATTTAAAAGATACAGAAAGAGTGGTTGTTATTACTGGTGGCGCAACCAGAAATGATACCATTATGAATGCGATTACACATATTGAAGAAAAATATGGGATAGAAGATGATACCATAATCGTAACGCATGATTCCGTAAGACCATTTTTAACACATCGTATTATAGAAGATAATATAAAATATGCCCTAGAATATGGTGCGTGTGATACAGTAATTCCGGCAACGGATACCATTGTGGAAAGTCAGGATCATAAGGTAATATCAAATATCCCGGATCGTTCCAAGATGTACCAGGGACAGACACCACAGTCCTTTAAAGTGAAGAAATTAAAACAATTCTTTAATGAATTAACAGAAGAAGAGAAAGAGATTTTAACAGATGCAGCTAAGATCTTTGTTATGAAAGGTGAACCGGTATATTTGGTTGCGGGAGAGGTATTTAATATAAAGATTACGTATCCATATGATTTACGAGTTGCGGAAACTTTGGTAAAAGAAGAGAGGTAGGATAATGTTAAATGCAGTTTATAGGTTGGTAGCACCTAGAAGATTTGATGTTACATTTAAGGATATTGACTTGTGTGGTGATAAAATAATTGTAAGACCAACACATTTATCTATATGCCATGCTGATCAAAGATATTATCAAGGTGCAAGACCAGCAGAGATATTAGAGCAGAAGTTGCCAATGGCATTGATACATGAGGCAATAGGTGAGGTAGTGTATGACCCGACAGGAGAATTTAAGTCGGGAGATTCTGTGGTAATGATTCCTAATACACCAACCCAGGAGGATGAAGTAATTGCAGAGAATTACCGAAGAAGTAGTAAATTCCGTGCCAGTGGATTTGATGGATTTATGCAGGATTTGGTTGCATTAGATGCTGATAGAGTGGTAAGACTTCCACAGGGTATAGACAAGACTATTGCAGCATTTACAGAATTGGTGTCAGTAAGTGTACATGCACTAAATCGTTTCGATAAAATTGCCCATAAAAGAAGGGAAGTAGTTGGAATATGGGGAGACGGCAATTTAGGATACATCACAGCAGTATTCTTTAAGGCCATGTTCCCAGATACAAAGCTTTATATTTTTGGAGCAGATAAAGAGAAATTAGAGGACTTTACATTTGCAGATGAGACATATCATGTAAAGAAGATTCCGTCTGATATGAAGATAGATCATGCCATTGAATGTGTAGGTGGAGAACCATCACAGATGGCAATCAATCAGATTATTGATTATATTAATCCGGAAGGAACCATTTCTTTACTAGGCGTATCGGAATATCCGGTACCGATTAATACGAGAATGGTATTAGAAAAAGGATTACGTTTATATGGAAGCAGTCGAAGTGGAAGAGCAGATTTTGAAAAGACGGTTGCCATGTATGAAAGTAATCCAGAGATTATAGAATATCTGAGCAATTTAGTAGGTGCTGTTGTAGAGGTAGATTCTATAAAAGACATGACAAAAGCATTCGAAATGGATATTCAAAAATCTATTGGAAAAACTATTATGGTATGGAATAAGTAATCATAACAAAAAAGAGAGTAACAGGTCAGCTAGAGGGCTGACCTATTAAAAGAAGAGAAAACTATTGCATGAGATAAATTGACGAAGGAAATAATAAGTCAAAGATGCAATAGTTTTTTTCTTTATAGGAACATTTCTCCTCTATGAGAAAATAGATTTCATAGAGCAAAAAACGGCTGGATGTACAAGAATTGGTTAGGCAATCGGTTGAACAGATGTACTTTTAGTTGCCTTAGTCTTATCTGACATAAAAATAACAAATTTTTAAAACAGGAATAACATTTATTTGCAAGAAAAATAGCTATTTTATTCCTTAATATGGTAATAGAGAAACCATGTAAAGGTAATATCCCAATTAACACGAAGGAGAATGCAAATAGAATGAAAATTTTGCTGCATGGGTCATCTTATAATAGGTTTTCAAGAAATGGAGCTTGTGTATTGTAAGCTTCGTAGTAAAGTGGAGGAAAAAATGATAGTTAAAAAATCAGAAGAATTAATTGCAAATATAAGTAGGTACGATAAAGTAGTAGTATTTGGAATGGAAAATATTGCAAAGACGGTATATCGTTATTTACAGAAAGAAAATGTAGCTGATAAAGTGATTGGTTTTGCTGTATATAATAAAGTGAGACGAGGAAAAAAGAAAACTATTTTTAAAAAGAAAATTAAGGCCCTAAAAGAATATAATAAAGAGAAAGAAAATTTGCTAGTAGTAGTTGCTGTAGCACCAGGTAATCAGGATAAGGCATTGGCATTTTTAAAAGAGCAAGAATATAAGGAATATGTAGTAATAGATTATGATTTGTATTGTCAGTTATCAAAAGAGGAACATGTGCATATAGATTTTCTTTGTGCAGGATTTACAAAATGTGGAACAACCTCCCTACATTATGCTTTGATAAAGAATAAACAAATTGCTCTTCCAAAAGGAAAAGAAACAAAGTATTTTTTATGGAGAGGAAAATATGAGGATTCCCCTACCCGTTTTAGAGAGAAATTTTATAACGAAATAAAGGAGAATCAGACAGTAGGTCTTATAGATCCCTCTTTTCATGAGAATGCGAAGGAAGCGTATGAATGTTTTGGTAAGGATTTAAAAGTAATTTTAATGATGAGAAATCCTGTAGATGCAACCTATTCAAATTTTAAAATGAGAATGCGAAGAACAAAACATAAGAGTTATGTGGATTATTATAAGGATACAAAAGTATTTAATGTGGAAATGTTCGGAAAATATATTGATCACGCAGTAATAGGGGGAAAGGATGAGCGATATAGATACACAGATTGTGTGGAGGAATATATTAATTATTTTGGGAGAGAAAATGTAAAGCTAGTCATATTTGAGGAAATTATTTCAGATACCAAGAGAATAATGAAAGAGATACAGGAATTTATAGGTGTAACACCTAAGGTATATACAAAATTACCACATTCTAATTCCGGAAAAGAGGTATCCAAAAATTATAGATGTGCAAAAATAAATCGAAATCTTCATAGACTTAGAATAAGCTTAAAAGGTAAAAATTTGCCTACCCTTTGCAAATGGGAAAGAAATTTGGAAAAGAAAATATTCAAAAAAACCATGATGGAATTTCATGAAGGTATGTTGCCAAAGCATAGGGAGGTTTTAGAGAATTTTTATAGGGAGGATATAAAAAGATTGGAGCATATATTAGGCAGAAGTTTGGAAGGTATATGGTATTAAAGGGTAGATTGTGGGATTTTGGCCCATGCATTGAAAATCTATTAAAGATGGGCCCAAAATCGTTGTTGGGCACAGAAAACCTGAGAACAGCAACGGCTTGTTACCATTAGCATAAATTGGATAATAACATTATATTGACAAAACATAGATGAGATGTTACTATGAGACTTAGGGAGTACAGCCCTGTTTTTGGGCGCAATGGTCCCTTAGTTGAATAGTATGTCTTTGAGCGCATTTTGCGAAAAGACATTACCCGATAGTAAACACGCAAAGTTTCATGCATGAGTGTTTACTATGAAACTAACTCTTACGAGGAAGAGTGTTTTGAATTTCATAAAGATTTGGTAGAGGCGCGTATTTTATTAGTATTATGTAGGATGTAGTCAGGGACAGAAGAATACATGAGAAAGGGAAATATGCCGAAGGAACGAAAGCACCTGAAGATTTCTTTCCTGGGCGTATGTTTAAGAGGCATACGACTGTCATCAAGTTACTTGATGGAGTGCTACAAAAAGAGTGTTTTTTTGATACGATTTTTACCGGTACTTTGTACCGGTTTTTTTGCTTTATAGGAAAGTTCGTCCTATAAAGCAAAAACGCTCCACGAGGATGCGCACGAATTTGTTTGGAAGATGTACTGCGTACCAAATTCGGCGCGGCAAAGCGTGCAAGCACATTGGGAAAGTGTAATGTCGCTGAGCGTGCTTGCACGCTTTGTTCCTTTATAGGAAAGTTCGTCCTATAAAGCAAAAAACGCGACTCGAGGAAGTGCATACACATATTTTACTTAATAGGGTACGAGTTTTCGTAAAATAGCATACAGTGTAGAGCATAAGGAGTATTGTTGCAAAAGGCATAGTGTCCCAATAAAAAATCGTGCATATAATAAAGTATCTAATGTGTAATTAATTTTTAAAATCTAAGGAGGAATTGGCATGGCAATATTTAAAGGTGCAGGTGTAGCAATTGTAACACCAATGAAAGAGGACTTTTCAGTAAATTATGAAAAATTAGAGGAAATCGTAAATTATCAAATTGAGAATGGAACAGATGCAATTATTATTTGTGGAACTACAGGAGAGGCAGCTACTTTATCTCATGAGGAGCATTTAGATGTAATTAAAGCATGTGTGGAATATACCAAAAAGAGAGTTCCCGTAATTGCAGGGACTGGTTCCAATAGTACAGAGACAGCTATTTATTTATCACAGGAAGCGGAAAAATACGGCGCAGATGGGTTATTAGTAGTTTCACCATATTACAATAAGGCTACCCAAGAGGGGTTAATAAAACATTTTACAGCCATTGCAAACAGTGTTAAATTACCAATTTTATTGTATAACGTACCAAGTAGAACCGGTTGCAATATGTTGCCGGAAACTATAGTAAAATTAGTTAAAACTGTAGATAATATTGTGGGAGTAAAGGAAGCTAGTGGAAATATTTCACAAGTAGCAAAATTAATGGAATTGGCACAGGGACAAGTGGATTTATATTCCGGTAATGACGATCAGATCGTACCAGTATTATCCTTAGGCGGAATGGGTGTAATCTCTGTATTGTCAAATGTGGCACCAAAGGAAACTCATGATATTGTGGCAAAATATTTAGATGGAGATACAAAGGGAAGCCTAGAATTGCAGCTAAAATATTTATCAGTAATAGATGCATTATTTAAAGAAGTAAATCCGATTCCAGTAAAGAAAGCAATGAATTTAATGGGAATGAATGTTGGTAGCTTACGTATGCCACTTACTGAGATGACAGAAGGGAATGCTGCAGTTTTAGAAGCAGAAATGAAAAAGGTAGGAATGATCTAAGGATAACTTGGGTTAGAATAAAGAAAGGATGAAAGACCAATGACAAAAGTGATTATGCATGGTTGCAATGGAGCAATGGGGCAGACCATTACAAAAATTGCAAAAGAAGATGATAATGTAGAAATTGTTGCGGGAATTGATATTGTAGATAACAAAGATAATGGATATCCGGTATTTACAAATATAAAAGAGTGTAATGTAGAAGCTGATGTAATTATTGATTTTTGCTCGGCAAAGGCAATGGACACATTGTTAGATTACTGTGAAGAGAAGAAAATGCCTGTAGTAGTGTGTACCACAGGTTTATCTAAGGAACAGTTAGATCGTATTGACCAATTAAGTAAGAGTGTTGCCATATTAAAGTCAGCAAATATGTCTTTGGGTATCAATACCTTATTTAAGTTAGTACAGGATGCAGCTAAGGTGTTGGCAAATGCAGGATTTGACATAGAAATTGTGGAAAAACATCATAACCAAAAGGTAGATGCACCTTCTGGAACAGCATTAGCATTGGCTGATTCTATTAATGAAGCAATGGATAATCAATATGAGTATATTTATGATCGTTCCCAAAAGCGTGAGAAGAGAGAGAAGAAAGAATTGGGATTGTCAGCAGTAAGGGGAGGAACTATTGTTGGCGAGCATGAGATTATTTTTGCTGGAATTGATGAAGTGATAGAATTTAAACACACAGCATATTCAAAGGCAGTATTTGCAAAAGGCTCTGTATCAGCAGCTAAGTTCTTGGCTGGGAAAAAAGCTGGAATGTACGATATGCGTGATGTGATAGCAGATGCGCAGTAATTGGTAACAGCAAAGGCCAAGTCTTAATGTTTTGAGCTTAACTAATTGACATTGGTTCAGCCGGGTGCCTAAGCTATTACAAAAAATTGTACTGCAAACCCAATAGGTTGCAGTCAAAGCGTGCAAGCATATGAGAAAATGTAGTGTCACAAACGTGCTTGCACGCTTTTGTTATCTATTATCTGAAAACGTTTGCAGAAAAGAGGGAATACTATGTCTATAAAAAAAATTGCAGAACAAGTAGGAGTATCCTGTTCTACCGTATCCAGGGTATTAAACAATCCCAACTATCGTTGTTCTTCAGAAGAAATAAGGGAGAAGATTTGGGAAGCGGCCATGGAACATAATTATACACCAAATGAAGCGGCTAGAAGTCTCAAGCTGGGATTAAAGAACCAGGATGGGAACACGTTTTATATTAGCGTGTTAATGACAAGAACGGATGCGAACCACGTTGATCCATTCTTTAGTGAATTATTGCGAGTAATAGAAAGTGAGATTCATAGAAATATATGCATTTTATCAAAAATATGGTATGAGCCTGTATTTTCTGATGATAAGCGCTGTCAAACATTAGATATAGAAAAAAAAATTGAAGAGATGTGTAAAGACACGAAAGAAAAAAATGACGGGTTGATTATTATTGGGAAATGTAACATAGAGGCACTAAAAATTCTTAATAAGAAATATAAAAGTGTAGTATCAGTTAATCGAAACTCTACGAATTATCAAGTTGAT
This sequence comes from Lachnospiraceae bacterium, assembly GCA_017399885.1. Lineage (GTDB taxonomy): Bacteria > Bacillota > Clostridia > Lachnospirales > Lachnospiraceae > CAG-411. The sequence goes on along the minus strand of JAFQAU010000164.1, from coordinate 16,925 downwards.
GAGGTACTATGTGATGGGCGTAAGGTTGCCGCTATGGCAGTAGAATATCTGGTACAATTGGGGCATACACAAATTGGTTATGTGGGGGCTTGTCATAATGAATCCAGATATCGGGGTTTTTTGGATGTAGTAGAAAAGTATAATTTAAAAATAGATCCTGCCTGGGTGTTAGAAACCAATCAAACGGAGGTAGAGGGTTTTGAAGCCATGAAGAAGTTCCTGGGAAAAAAAGGAGCACCTACCGGAATTTATTGTGCCAATGATATTACAGCCATAGGCATGTTAAAATGTTTACAGCAATATAAAAATCGTTATTATCATCCATCCATTATTGCAAGCGACGATATAGAGGAGGCACAAAACACGAAACCTATGCTTACAACGGTAGGACTGCCAAAGGAGGAAATGGGAAAGTTTGCGCTATATTTATTGGTAGATAGATTAAAAGGAGGGCATAAAGTAATCACTCGATTGGAATTAGAAGGAAAATTAATGATTCGAAATAGCTGCAGTAATTACGAAAGTAACTAATGCTTTGTGACAACGTTTTCACAGAAAAATATTGAGAATCATTTTTTAAAAATATATAATCCAAATTGGCTCGTAGGAAAATGCATTATATAATGTAGTGTTACGAAAGTGCACATGTAAACATTGTATGTATGATAATTGAAAAATAATAGATTATAAAATATAGCGAGTTATAGTAAGATAGGTGAGAACGAGACAGGGAGGAAATTTGCAATGAAAAGCAAAAAATGGAAAGTAATAATTGGTATGGTACTGATATTGGTTATGTCAATTACCGGATGTGGCAATGGTGATTCTAAAAATGAGGTTAATATAGGTTATTTTAACAATATAACACATTCACAAGCATTATGGATGAAATCACAGGGTACTTTAGAAGAAAGCTTAGGTGAAGAGATTAATTTAAAATGGACAGCATTTAATGCAGGACCTGCAGAAGTAGAGGCATTGTTCTCGGGAGACGTGGATATGGGGTATATTGGACCCGTTCCAGCGGTTAGTGCAAATGTAAAGTCTAATGGTGATGTGGTAGTTTTAACTGGTGCAACACAGGGTGGAGAAGTATTGGTAGCAAGAGCAGATGCAGGAATTGAATCTGTAGCAGATTTATCCGGAAAAGTAGTTGCGATTCCACAGATAGGAAATACACAGCATATTTCCCTATTACAATTACTTAGTAGCAACGGTTTAAAACCTGTAACAGAAGGTGGAAATGTTACCGTAACAGCTGTAGCAAATGCAGACGTTGGAAATATGTTAGACCGTGGAGATATTGATGCAGCATTAGTACCGGAACCATGGGGAGCAACCTTGATGGAAAAAGGAGCAAAGCTAGTATTAGGTTCTGAGGACATTTACATGAATGGAGAATATAATACTGCAGTAGTAGTTGTGAGAAAAGAGTTTTTAGAAAAGAATCCTGAGATTGTAGAGAAATTTTTAGAGGCTCATGGAATGGCAACGGATGCAATTAACAATAATAGAGATGAGGCATTAAAAACTATTAATGAAGAATTAAAAAATGCAACAGGAAAACAATTAGGAGATGACATTATTAAGAGTGCATTTGAGCGAATTGTAGTAACAGATCAGTTAAATAAAGAATCTGTTTTGGGATTTGCCCAGTTAAGCTTGGAACAGGAATTTATAAAAGAGATTCCGGAAGAAGCAAATTTATTTACAGAATAACAAACAGAAGGCATATAATAAGAGATTTTTACAAGATAGCCCCCACTTACATAAGTGGGGGAACAAGTCGCATTGGAAGAATTTGATGAAATCGTATAGGAGGATAAAAAAATGTCTTTAAAAATTAGAAATGTTTGTAAAAGATTTGAAAATGAGCAAAAGAATACCTTGCATGATATTAATCTTGAGATAAAAAAAGGTGAATTTGTATGTATCGTAGGGGCTTCAGGCTGTGGGAAAAGTACCCTGCTTAACTTAGTAGCAGGTTTAGAAAAACCTACATCAGGGGATATTATCTTAAATGGAAAAAATATTGAAAATCCAGGACCGGACAGAACCGTAATGTTTCAGGAACATGGGTTATATCCATGGCTCTCCGTTATGGATAACGTTACATTTGGGATGAAGCTTTCCGGTGTACCAAAGACAGAACGAGAAGAAAAAGCCATGCATTACCTTGATATGGTACATTTGGCAGATTATAAAGACTATCCAATACATCAGATTTCCGGTGGAATGAGACAAAGAACAGCCTTGGCAAGAGCTTTAACTATGGAGTCAGAAGTATTATTAATGGATGAACCATTTTCCGCTTTAGACAAGCAGACTTCTAACCGTTTACGTGAAGAATTACAGAAAATTTGGTTAAAGACAAAAAGAACAATCTTATTCATTACTCATAGTGTAGAGGAAGCGGTATATTTGGCTGATAGAGTAGTGGTATTGTCTCCACAGCATGGAGGAGTATCTAATATCATTCCAATTAATATGGAAAGACCACGTCATGTCTATGATAAGGAATTTGTAGAGTTAAGACATCGTATTTTGGAGGATGTTAGAGGGGAGGCAATATAAATGGGAGTAGTTATATTCCTTATAATTCTAATTGGTGCATGGCAGGGATTTTATTGGTTAGGTGTAGAGACCTTAGGTATATATAAATCTTATGCATTTCCTTCTCCAATAGGAGTATTTGAAAGATTCATGGAGCTAAGTGAAGATGGAAGCTTATGGGAGGCATTGGGAAACTCTTTAATCCGAGGATTTACAGGATTTGTAATAGCGGTTATAATTGGATTTTTGCTAGGAATAGTAATCCATCAGTTTAAATTTGCTCAAAAAAGTGTAAAACCAATTATTCTTGGAGTACAAACCCTACCAAGCGTATGCTGGGTACCATTTTCTATTTTGTGGTTTGGATTGTCAGCAGAGGCAATTTTATTTGTAGTGGTTATGGGTTCGGCATTTAGTATTAGTATTTCCGTAGACAATGCAATCCAAAATGTACCACCTATATATAAAAAGGCAGCAAGTACAATGGGAGCTGGTAAGAAACAGCTCTATTGGCATGTAATATTTCCGGCAGCATTACCAGAATTAATAGCAGGTTTAAAACAAGGTTGGTCATTTGCATGGAGAGCATTAATGGCAGGAGAGGTAATGACCACATCAATAGGTCTTGGACAAACCTTGATTATGGGAAGGGACTTGGCAGATATTAATCAGGTTACCTTGGTTATGCTTGTGATTGTTGCAGTGGGAATTATTATAGATAAGCTGGGCTTCTCAATGATAGAAAAGAAAATATTAAAAAAACGTGGATTATTAACCTAATATAGGTATGAAAACAAATAGTAGTTAAGCCCTAAAATTTATAAATGGGTTAGAATAAAACAAAGGCATAAAGTCTTATTGAAAGAGTAATAAGACTTTATGCCTTTATTCTTTACCAACCCTCCATATTTAAATGAAAGTAAAATGGAAATATAGATAGAATTATGTTATAATTTAAGGAAGGTTATGTTATATAAAAAAAGAGGGGGGAGCTTATGGAATATCAATTACAGTTTAATTATTGCGCTGTATTAATTTATAGCATCGTGTTATTTACGCATTTGTCAAGAAAGCAAACAAAAGAAAAACATAATCGTATCTTTACTATATTGATATTAATCGGACTGACCGGGGGAAGTGTAAATATTTTAAATACTTACGGCAACATGAACCCGGGGGTATTTCATCAAGTGTTTTTGAATTTATTAAACTATATTTATTTCTTTGCCTTGGTTTTTGCAATGTTTTTTTATTTTATATATACGATTACCTTAACGAGGAATGATTTAAATAATATCTCCAATATAATGAAAGTAGCACTGTATTTTCCTATTATAGGAATTGTTGGTGTTATTTTATCTAATCCTTTTACAGAAGCTATTTTTTATTATGAAAATGGGATATATACAAGAGGGAAGCAACAATTCTTACTTTATGTGATAGGCTTTTATTATGTTACTTTTGGCGTGATTTGGGTATTAAGAGAGAAGAAATTTACCTCCTTAAACTTAAAGCTTGCATTAGCCAGTTATTATTTGATTGGTTGTTTTGCTGTAATCGTTCAACTGTTTGTGCCGAAGCTGCTTTTGCAGCATCTGGGTTTTTCGGCATGTCAGTTAATTATTTTATTAAATTTACAGAAGCCGGAGGAATATTTGGATTCGGAATTAGAAATTTATAATAAAATAGCCTTTGAGCGGATTTTTGCCTTAAATCGAAATTCAAATTTAGAATTTAGTGTGATATATGTTTATGTAGAGGGAATGGATGCCTTTGCAAAGTCTATGGGGGCAGATAGTGAAAAAGCTGTATTAAAAGAGATTGCTAAATATTTAGATAAGATATCAAAAAGAAATGCCTACTATATGGAAAACAGCACTTTCTTTCTAATTTACGAAGAGGAATTAGAGAAAATTGATAATCTAGTAGCCCAAATTGACAAAAGGTTTAAGGGAAAATGGAAATGTGACATAGGAGAAATTAACACAGATCTGAAAATGATGACGGTTTTGATACCAAATCAAATAGACAATATTGAGACTCTATATTTTTGTAATTCAAGCTTTAGAAAAAAAGAGCCCCAAAAGGGAAATGTAATAGATATAAAAGAAATTGATTTTCAAGAAGCGGGACACCAAATAAAGCTAAAGCAAATAATAAAAAAAGCAATAAGTGAAGATAATTTCCAGATTTATTACCAGCCTATTTATTCTATTAAGGAGAATAGAATTGTGTCAGCTGAGGCATTAATCAGATTAATCGATCCGGAAGAGGGATTTATTTCTCCGGGAGAGTTTATACCCATTGCCGAAAAAAATGGAAGTATAATAAAGATTGGAGAAATGGTATTTGAAAAGGTATTTGCATTTATACGAGACAGAGAGATTAGTAATTTGGGAATAAAATACATAGAAATCAATCTATCAGTGATACAATGTATGCAAAAAGGTTTAGCCAATCAGATAATTCAATTAATTGATAAATATGGTATTTCCAGAAAAGCTATAAATTTGGAAATTACAGAAACAGCTGCAGCGGACTCACCTAAAATTTTACTGGAAAATATGCGTGAATTGTCCAAGGAAAATATTACTTTTTCTCTTGATGATTTTGGAACCGGTTATTCTAATATTAGTGCTTTAATGTCTATGCCTTTGGATATTATTAAATTTGACAAATCCATGATAGATATGGTAACTACTTTTGAATATGGACGCGTAGTAATTGATAGTTCTATCGCTATGGTAAAAAGAATGGGGTTAGAAATTGTAGCTGAAGGTGTTGAAGAGCTGCGCCAACTAGATATGTTAAAGGAAATGGGAGTAGACTTTATTCAGGGATATTATTTTTCAAAACCATTGCCAGAGGAAGAGTTTATAGAATATTTGAAAAAACAGTTAAGCCTCTAGTCAGTCACTTTTTCATATTCGTTTTCGGAGGGCATAAAGGGCGAATAGATTTGGTGCAATCATCATTGCATTTAAAAAGTCTGCAATTTCCCAGACAAGATTCATAGATGTAATGCCACCTAAAAAGATAACTATTAAGTAAAGGGTTTCATATATTTTTCCAGAGCCTTTTGGAAAAATATAATTCATAGCGGTTTTACCAAAATAGGACCAACCGATTAAAGTTGCTATGGCAAATGCAATAAGTGATAGTCCAAGAAGAAGTCGACCGTATGGCAGAATGGAGAAAGCATTTGCAGTTAACCCTGTAATACTGGTGTTCTTTGCAGAGTCAGGGAAATGTAATATATGCGAAACAATAGCAATTCCTGTAATGAAACACATAACTACAGTATCCCAAAAAGTAGCAGTCATAGAAACTAAGGCCTGCCTTTTTGGGGATTGTGTATGGGAAGTTACAGCTGCAATGGCTGCAGAACCAAGGCCTGCTTCATTGGTAAACAGGCCTCTCGCAATTCCGTATCTGGCAGCAAGCATAAGACCGCCACCAGCAATTCCACAAGTAAAGGCATGGGGATTAAAGGCGTTGGTTACGATCAGCATACAGGCTTTTCCAAGGTATGCATGGTGATATAATAAAATCAAAATACAGCTTCCCACATAAAAAATAGCCATGGCAGGTACTAGAAGTTGACAGACTTTTTGAATGGCACGAGAACCACCTATTAATACCATTCCTATTACAAAAGCAATGCAAACACTAGTAATAGAAGGGGATAGGTTCCAAAGAGAGTAGGCGGTTTCTGTAATAGCATTTGCCTGTGTAACGCATCCTACTCCGAAGGAAGCAACTACGGTACAAAGGGCATAGAATATGGCAGTTTTTTTCTTGTGCAGCCCCTTGTCTAAAACATACATAGGACCTCCCGTATAGGAACCATCATATTGTTTTTCACGAAAGAGAAAACTGAGAAAGCATTCCGCGTAGGTGGTGGACATACCAAGAATGCCCGTAATCCAACACCAAAAAACAGCCCCTGGTCCACCAAGAGCTACTGCAGTGGAGATTCCGATGATATTTCCTGTACCAAGAGTAGCAGCCAAGGTTGTACTTAAGGCAGTAAAACAGGAAAGTTTATTTTCTGTTTTATCTTCTGGTGTAAAGGACAGACGTATACCCTTCCATACATTTTTTTGAACAAAACCTAAATGGAAGGTAAAATATACATGAGTGGCCATAAGAATTAGTAACATAGGACCATTCCAGATATAGTTATTTAAAGTTTGAATAAAAGTATGCAAAACAGTAACCTTCTTTTCTATAAAGTATATATTAGCTTATGTTTATTTATATGAAATTATGAATGGGAGGGAATTATGGAGTTGCAGTTTACAGGAAACCGGTGAATTGTAACAAACTCTTATCTATAGAGAAGAAAAGCATATAGTAAATAGTTGTTATTTTCTTGGATTTATTGTATAATTTTTGGTAGGGATGTAAAAAAAGGGGGAGTAAATGTGGAGATGAAGTTAATTTTAACCGAAGAAGCGGTTCCGGGGATGATAGTGGCCCAGGATGTATATGGGTTAAATGATTATTTGATAATTCCTGGTGGTTCGGAGTTGACCAATCATTCCATAACAAGATTAAAGTTCTACGCTATCAGTCAGATTTATATAGAAGTTAATGAGGACGGAGAGCCAGAGCAGAGAGAGAATATGGAAAATATTATCTCAGATTCTTACGCGGAGTATATAAAGAAGACACCGGAATTTAAGAAGTTTAAAGACGCCTATCAGGCGATTACGTCGGATATGAAGGAGATGATATCTGTCATTGGTGGCAAGCTTAGTCAACCGATCCATTCTGAGAAGTTATTAAAGAGTATGGGTAGTGTGTTAGAAGAAACGAGAAATGGTACACATATTTTACACATGTTACATTGTATGAGAGATAGCGACGATGTTACATATACACATTCTGTGAATGTGGCCCTTTTCTGTAATGCTTTTGGCCATTGGTTGAAGATGTCACAAGAAGATATTAAAGTATTAACCTTATGTGGCTTATTGCATGATATTGGAAAACTGTTGGTGCCATCAGCTATTATATCAAAGGCAAGTAAGCTAACTACAATGGAGTTTGATTTAATAAAGAATCATCCACAGGATGGATATTTGTTATTAGAGACACAGGATTTAGATGAACGTGTGAAGCAGTCTGCATTAATGCATCATGAAAGAATAGACGGAAGTGGATATCCAAAAGGATTAAAGGGAGATCAGATAGATGAATTTTCACAGATAGTAGCAATCGCTGATATATATGTAGCAATGATTTCTCCAAGGGTATATAGGAGACCGAATTGTCCGTTTGAGGCTATGAGTATCTTTGAGCAGGAAGGATATAAGAAGTTTAATACAAAGTATCTTCTTACATTCCTAGAGGGAATGGCGAATACATATATTAATTGCACAGTTCGTTTAAATGATGATCGCGTGGGAGAGATTGTTATGATTGATTCAAATAACATAACTAGGCCCGTAGTAAAAGTGGATAATGAATTTATAGATTTAAAGAAAGAGAAGGACTTGTTTATACAAGAATTAATATAAGAAAAAACGATAAACTATCTAGGTATAGTTTATCGTTTTTTACTTTATAGAAATGTTCTCCACACTTTACTATAGAGTCTTCAACTAGGGATACACAATACTTATAAAAAATGTGTTTTTTTAGTAATATTTTCATAATGGGCTGCATATAATGTAATAAAGTGTAAACTAATGTAAAAACTACTGCAATCTTCTGGTATATGTATCAGCTAAGATAAAGAAACAATGGTACATAAGGATATACATAATGATGATATGCAGTACAGAAAAGAAAGGAGATACAAATGAATAAAAGGGTGGCAGAACAGGTAATTAGGAAAATTGCAGAAAAACAGGGAGTAAGTGAAGGGGAATTGAGAGGTGAAATAGGAAAGGCTATTATAGAAGGCTACAAAAATCCAGAGAAATCCAGGACATGGAAAGAATTGTTTGGCGAGAAAACAATACCAAGTCCAGAACAATTTATATTAGCAGTAGGTGGACAATTTCAAAATCTTGCGTAACCATGCAAGTAGAAAGATATAGCAGTCCAGGAAGATTTGTACTTTTGCTGCATTTTGTGCATAAACAAAATGACATTAAGATTGGAATCGTTATAATAAAGACGAAAAAGAGCTGTCGTATGAAAGAAAAACATATAGCTTTCTTTCATAATACGACAGCTCTACTGCACTCAGAAGCAGGGCTTGTACTCCCTAAGTTTCGTAGTAAACACCTATGCATCACCATGCATGGGTGTTTACTATCGGGTAACGTCTTTTCGCAAGAAGAGCTCAAAGACATACTATGAAACTAAGGGACTACTGCGCCAAAAAACAGGGCTTGTACTCCCTAAGTTTCATAGTAGTGCACACCTATAGGTAAGCCTTATAGATAGTATATGCGAAACTAGTCGGGAAGATTAATAATAAAAGAAGTCGGCAATATCTATATCTGATAATACCCATTCACCATTTTCATATATGTAACACAATTGTGCACTATAATCTCCATTACCTTTGACAGTTTCCATATCACCGGTCCACCAGTCTTCTTCTAGCCATGCACACCCAAAAGAAGCTGTGAGGCTAACGTTTATATAAGGAACTGTATAGTTTGTTCCAACAGTATCCATTGAGGTAGCAACCTCAAATTCACCAAAAGTTACATCTGAAATACCTGGGGTGTTTCCGTCGCTAAATTTGTACATTAGTTTGGAATAGTTGTTTTCCATATCTGTAACATAAGAAGCGGTTTTTAAATTATTTAGGCTGGAGAAAGTGTTTTGTTTACTTGCGCCATTCCATAGGATTTTAAAGTCGCTTTTTGCCTGTTCTAGTAGTTGTTTGGTAATCTCAGGTTTCATGGAAATAGCACACTCATATTCCTGATAAAAAACATTTCCGTCATCCATAATGGAAATAGGCATAGAGCAATCACAATATATAGGGTTTGTAATTAAGACATCATAAGTTGTAGAAAACATTTTTGGAATTGTATATAAAACATATCCATATTCATCTACCGGCCCCGTAATATACTTATTATCCAGTGTTTTACCTGCGATGGACACAGTAGAATCTTCTAAAACAGAAATAGAGATATCTTTCTTTATATAGTCCCCAATATTTACTTCCCAATCATCAAAGAAGAAAAACTTCTTAGAAGAAGATTTGTCCAGATACAATGTAAAATAGTAATCCTCAGTATCCTCTTTTATACGATAGGAAATAATGATTTGTTTTGTATAGGTATTTTTATTTGTTGTCACATCTTCAATTTCAAAGTTAGAAATATTTTCATTTCCTATATCCATTACTACGTTTTTAAAGGATTCCTTATTTACAAAGTCGCTTTCTTCTATTGAGAGCATTTCGTATGCGTCATCATAATTACCAGCCATTATGGTTGTAAAGAAAGATTTTGCAACGCGTTCAGGTGATGTGTATTCCTTAAGCTTAGTAAAAAACAATCCGGCAAACAATGCCAATGCAATTACTTCTAAAATCAAGAACTTTGTAATAAAAGGAATAGGTTTTCTTTTTGCTGCAACGTTATTTTGCCCAAAGTTATGCATGGGTTGCTGTAAATTTTGTCCATTGAAGCTTTGGTTCATGGTTTGGTTCCAACTTTGCATAGGCAAAGGTTGAGTGGTTGATTCGTTTGTTGGCAAAACAATTTTATGTCCACAATTGGTACAAAATACAGCGTTATCAGGTAGATTATTTCCACAATTTTTGCAATACACGATAGGTTCCTCCTAATTCCATTTTTTCTCTTTTTCGTATTTAACGATTAGATCTCTGTTGGCAATTTCATATTTATTTAATTCGCTGTCTGATACTTCTTTTTTGGTTCCTTCATACCAGTCTTTACTATTGAAATACTTTATTACCTCTTCATCCTTGGTAAATTTTCTTCCGTGTCTGGCATAAATTTCATTTCTGGCAAGCTTTACTTCTTTTTTTGTAAGTTTTTTAAGATCTTTTTTCGTGTAATATTTACTATCACTTTCAGGTAAAATATAGTCTTCATTTGAAATACCATTGTCAGATGTTGCTTTGGTATTCTTCTTAGGTGTACTGGTAGCACTAGCTACAGAGAATCCTTCCATAGTAATACTGGTTGTATCATCCTGTGTTTCCTTTGTAGGTGTTGGACTTGCCTCCTGCTCTGCTTGTGTTTTCGAAGATGTTTTTGTTTTGGATGCCTGGTTAAGGTTTATAAACAAGAATACATCTGCACACAGAAAGCCCAGTACCAATACGCCTAAAAGCACAGCAAGAAACATTTTCCCCAAAGGGGTCTTTTGGTTATTTGTTTTGGGTGTTTTGTTTTTTTTCATACTTTTCATAGTTCTCCTTTTGTTAAAATAATACAAAACGATTTTAGCATTTTTTTCCAGTAGTTTCAATGAATATCATTAATATTTGTAGATAAAAAAACAATTGACGGACATACTATTTATGTGATAACATAAGAACAATGTTAGGGAGTAGTTCGCATTTGTATTGTATATACAAGTGTTATACTTTTCGTCATCACGTTATTTGGAAATCTATGATTTTGCAAGTAACCGGATAGTATACTGAGATAGGAACGAGACTATTATTGCACAGAAGATGGGCAATAATAGTCTCTTTTTTGCGTTATAGAAAAGTTCGTCCTATAAAGCGAAAAATGCGACCTGGGGATGTGCACACACATATTTTACTTAACGAGGTACGAGTTTTAGTAAAATAGCGTACAGAGTAGATTGGTAAGGAAGATGCATTACGTGGCCAATCTGACGTCACAAAGCGCCCAAACACATAATAAAGCATAGTATTGCGAGCGCGTGCATGCTTTGTTTTGCAAGCAAGAAAGGAATGGTGATATTTTTGAAGGAAGTTTGGAAAGAATCTGTAGAGGAATTAAGGAAACGGTATAACATAAGCGATGACGGCTTAACCAGCTCTCAAGTGGAACAGATACGCGGGAAGAAAGGTGAGAATGTCTTACAGGAAGGAAAGAAAAAAAGCGTTTTACAGGTGTTTGCACAACAGTTTTGTGATTTGCTTGTAGTAATATTGATGATTGCAGCAATTGTTTCCATGTTTTCAGGAAACTTAGAAAGTACCATAGTTATTCTTATGGTGTTGGTTATGAATGCTATTTTGGGAACGGTACAACATGTGAATGCACAGAAATCACTAGATAGTTTAAAACAGCTATCCTCACCTAGTGCCAAGGTAATACGTAATGGGCAAAAACAGGAAATACCTTCTAGGGAAGTGGTTCCCGGGGATATCGTTTTATTAGAAGCTGGGGATATGATAGTGGCAGATGGAAGAATTTTAAATAATTATTCTCTGCAAGTAAATGAAAGCTCTTTAACTGGAGAATCAACCAATGTAGATAAATCAGATGAATGTTTATCTGGTGAGGTTGTGTTAGGCGACAGAGTAAATATGGTGTATTCAGGAAGTCTTGTTACCTACGGGCGGGCGAAGGTCTGGGTAACTGCAACCGGTATGGAAACAGAAATTGGAAAAATTGCCAGTTTAATGAATGCAGCAAAAGAAAGAAAAACACCATTACAAGAGAGTTTAGATCAATTTAGTGCAAGACTTGCCATACTGATTATGATTGTTTGTGCATTAGTATTTGGAATGTCTATTTATCGGAAAATGGAAATATTAGATGCCATGATGTTTGCTGTTGCGTTAGCAGTAGCAGCGATCCCAGAAGCATTAAGTTCTATCGTTACTATTGTACAAGCTTTAGGAACACAGAAGATGGCCAAGGAAAATGCGATTATTAAAGAACTAAAGGCAGTAGAAAGTTTGGGATGCGTTTCCGTGATTTGTTCTGATAAAACAGGTACACTGACACAGAATAAGATGACCGTTCAGAAAATCTACGTAGATGGAAAAATTTTAAATCCACAGGAAATGGATATTGGACAGCAGACACAAAGATATTTATTATATGATGCAGTACTTACCAATGATTCTAGTATTGTAGATGATAAAGGAATTGGTGACCCTACAGAATATGCTTTATTGGAAATGTTTCGTGCTATTGATGTGAAACAGCATGCCTTGTTACAGGAAGAGGGATTGCACGAAGATATGATAAGAAATTCTATGGAGCGATTGGAAGAGGTACCGTTTGATTCTGATAGAAAGCTTATGAGTACGAAATATTCTTTACATGGTGTTCCAACCATATTAACAAAGGGTGCAGTAGATGTTCTTTTAGATCGTTGTAAACAAGTGCGTTATGAGGATGGAATTCGCCCTATGACAGATTCTGAAAAGGATAAAATTTTAAAACAGAACCATGCTTTTTCTGAAAATGGGTATCGAGTATTGGCATTTGCTTACAAGGAGTCTGATGAAGTATTATCCGTAGAAACAGAACATAATTATATATTCTTAGGTTTGGTAGCTATGGTGGATCCACCAAGAACGGAATCTGTGCAGGCTGTGGCAGATGCAAAAACAGCAGGTATACGTCCGGTTATGATTACAGGTGACCACAAGATTACAGCAGTAGCCATTGCCAAGGAAATTGGTATATTTGAAGAAGGGGATATGGCAGTAACGGGGGCAGAGTTAGATGCCATGTCTGATGAAGTTCTAGATAAGGAAATTGAGAAAATATCTGTTTACGCAAGAGTTTCACCGGAAAATAAAATCAGAATTGTAGAAGCATGGCAAAGAAAGGGTAGAATCGTATCCATGACTGGGGATGGTGTTAATGATGCACCAGCTTTAAAGAAGGCAGATATTGGAGTGGCAATGGGAATTACCGGAACAGAGGTATCAAAAGATGCAGCCGCTATGATTTTATCAGATGATAATTTTGCTACAATCATTAAGGCTGTTGCCAATGGACGTAATGTATACCGAAACATAAAGAATGCAATTCGTTTCTTGTTATCTGGAAATACAGGTGCAATTTTAGCAGTATTGTACACTTCTATTATGGGATTGCCTGTTCCATTTGCACCAGTGCATTTGTTGTTTATCAACTTGTTAACAGATTCTTTGCCAGCCATAGCCATTGGAATGGAACCGGCAGATGATAAATTATTAAAAGAAAAACCAAGAGATCCTTCAGAGGGTATCTTAACGAAGGACTTCTTAATAAAAATGATATTCGAAGGTGCCTTAATTGGAATTGTATCAATGTGTGCTTATCATATAGGTTTAGGTGAAAGCGCAGCCATGGCATCCACAATGGCATTTGCAACCCTTACATTAGCACGTTTGTTCCATGGTTTTAACTGTAGAAGTAATCAGTCTATATTTAAGATTGGTTTGGGAAGCAATAAGTATAGTGTGGTAGCATTTGTGGCTGGTGCTTGTTTGTTGGCACTAGTTGTATTTGTTCCATTTTTACACAGTGTGTTTAGTGTGTCACCAATGGTGGGAATGCAGATTTTACAGATTGTAGGATTGGCATTGATACCAACGGTAATCATTCAGCTTGCAAGAATTGGGAAGTAAAAGTTTTCAAGTATAGCAAGGCTGTGTATGTGGGACTATTATTTAGCAGTAACAATACACAGCATCTTTTTGGAATATTAGGCTGTTACTAAAAAGAGAAAACGTCTGGTTGTAGTAATGAAAGTTTAATTACTATAACAGGCGTTTTTGTGTTATAATGGGGATAAAAAAAGGGGAGGGATTGCAAGTGCCAACAATTTACGGGAAATTTGAAGAGAAGTTTAAAGAAACATTAAAAGCAGTGCTTCCCATTTTGGCAGTGGTGTTGTTGCTTTGTTTTTCCATTGCACCGATACCGCCAAGTATATTACTGACATTTTTGGTTGGTGCCATGTTTTTAATTGTGGGAATGTTGTTTTTTAATGTGGGAGTAGAGTTGTCCATGACTCCAATTGGAGAGCGTGTAGGGTCTGTGATTACCAAATCAAAAAGTTTATTGCTCATTGTATTGATTTGTTTTGTTATGGGGTTTGGAATTACTATATCAGAACCGGATTTACAGGTGCTTGCGCAACAGGTGCCATCTATACCCAATAAGGTACTTATTTTTGCAGTTGCTTTTGGAGTAGCGTGCTTTCTGGTAATTGCTTTTTTGCGTATGCTCTTAGGAATTGCTTTATCAAGGCTATTGGTTGTATTTTATGTTATTACCTTTGCATTGGCATTTTTTGTTCCAAAGGATTTGCTTTCCGTTGCATTTGATTCCGGGGGCGTGACCACAGGACCTATGACAGTTCCATTTATTATGTCTTTTGGTGTGGGAATTGCGTCAATTCGAAGTGATAAACATGCTGCGGTTGACACATTCGGACTTGTTTCGTTGTGTTCCATAGGACCGATTCTTGCAGTTTTAATTCTTGGAATGATTTATAAACCAGATTCTGCTGAGCAAGTTTCAGAAATGATTCCTATTATTGATAATACAGCGGATTTGTGGAAGTTATTTATTGTAGAGCTTCCAGCATATATGAAGGAAATGGCATTGTCTATTTTGCCCATTATTGTATTTTTCGGTATTTTTCAGTTGATTTCCAGGGATATCAATAAAAGAATTTTAATTAAGATTGGAATCGGTTTGCTTTATACCTACGTAGGTTTGGTTTTGTTCTTAACGGGAGTAAATGTTGGATTTATGCCAGCAGGAAACTACCTTGGTCAGACCATTGCAGGACTTTCTTATGCATGGATTATTATTCCTATTGGTATGATAATTGGTTACTTTATTGTACTTGCAGAACCAGCAGTATTTGTGCTTACAAAACAGGTAGAAGAGATGACCTCGGGGACGATTTCTGCGAAAGCTATGGGAAGGAGCTTGTCCATTGGTGTATCGGTTTCTGTTGGTCTTGCTATGATTCGAGTGTTAACAGGAATTTCTATCCTTTGGTTTCTAGTTCCCGGTTATTTATTTGCATTGATACTAACCTTTTTTGTACCTAAGATATTTACTGCAATTGCCTTTGATTCTGGTGGTGTTGCATCAGGACCAATGACAGCTACATTTTTATTGCCATTTGCAATGGGTGCCTGTGAAGCATTAGGCGGTAACCTGATTACGGATGCTTTTGGTATTGTGTCCATGGTTGCCATGACGCCATTGATTACCATTCAAATGATGGGGCTTATCTTTAAATTGAAGGAGAGAAAGCTACACAAGAATGTGGAAGTGGTGGAATCGGTTCCGGGCTTGGATGCTTATGGTGATATGGAAATTATTGAGCTTTAATGGCAATAGTTTAGCCACCAGCTGAACGGTTAGTTTTAACGGTATGTATAGATATGTTTATAAGGGTAAGTGATAGAAAGGCTTGATGTTTAAAATGGGATGCTTATATTTAAAGACTACAATCGCAGATAGAAAAAATATAAAAAAATATTTACAGCTTTTTAAGGAAAATGGATTGCATATATCTTATTTGACTCTTGGAGCTGGAACGGTATCCAATGAAGTATTAGATTATCTTGGATTGGATTCTACGGAAAAAGCAGTTGCCTTTTCCGTAGTAGAAGAGAAGACTTGGATAACGGTAAAAAATCAGTTACAAAAGAAGTTAAAAATCGATGCACCGGGAGGTGGGATTTCATTTATTATTCCTCTTAGTAGTGTAGGCGGTAAGAAAACCTTACAATTTCTTTTAGAGGAACAGGAGTATAAAAAAGAGGAGGAATCAATCTTGAAAAATACAACACATGAATTGATTGTTGTAATCGCAGAACAAGGATATACAGAATTGATTATGGATGCAGCCAGGGGTGCAGGTGCTTATGGTGGTACAGTCATCCATGCAAAGGGAACAGGAATAAAGGAGGCAGAAAGATTCTTGGGGGTATCCATTGCTGCTGAAAAAGAAATTTTATTTATTGTTTCTAAAGCAGAGGAAAAAAATGCTATTATGTTGGCTATTATGGAAAAGGCAGGATTAAATAGCAAAGCAAAATCCATTGCATTTTCTCTTCCTGTTACAGACACAGCAGGATTACGTCTGATAGAGGATTAGAAAAAAATAATAGTAATAAAAGAAAAAATGATGTAAAATAGGGCTTGTACTCCCTAAATTTCATAATTAAAATCCTTTCGTTTTTCGTAGGCAGAAATCCACTACCTTTAGGTGGTGGGAGGAGCCTTGTGAATTGTAGCTGTTATCCTTGGTTTTCTATGTATTTTCGTCTATTATGATGATTATATCTATTATCCATACCTTCTCCTATGATTGACTTTCACTAATGCTTCTTATATAATATTTCTAGTGAATTATCAATGAAAGGAGTACATTTATGGAACAAATGACAGTTACAGCAAAAATACAAATATCTGTTACAACAGAAGACAAAATTTTACTTGATGAAACCATGTCCGTATATCGTAATGCAT
>JAFQAU010000163.1 GCA_017399885.1 Lachnospiraceae bacterium | reverse complement strand
TATTTTCATAATTAATGAAACATTTTAAAATAATTGGCCCCAAAACAAAATATCCCATAAGCAAATATGTCTCCATAAACATTTCCGACAAATGCTTCTTGATACTACACACAGCCTTTTCTCGTTCTTCACTTATATTTCCCCACCCCAAGAAAGCAAAAATAACATTCTTTCTTTGGTTGAATAAAATTCGTATACTTCTCCGAACAATATTCTTACATTTAAGTTCCTTGACAAGTATAAATTTATACCATACAAAAATAATTATAAATTGCACTAAGTATCCTAAAAAAACCAAGACAATCCCTTCCCATCTTATGTAAAATCTACTTCAAAATTTCTATATCATTAACAAAAAAACGCTAACATATCGCCCTTTTTAAGCTTTCTTCCAAGACCTACATCCTTCCTTATTTCATAAATTATATCTTCCATTTCCCACAAGATATTTTTATCACCTTTTATTGATGATTTTCTATACTTTAGCCATTTTTTCACAACTCCGTTTGACCCCCATAAAGTAAGACCTTTGGAAAATTCCGAAACCATTTTAGTCATTTCTTCCTCTGTCATCTTCTCTCCATCCTTCTTTTTGGAGTCTTCCATTATTTTATAAATCATTTCTACAAACTGCTTATATGGTTCTTCACGCTTATCGTATAAGTACTTTTTTACATTGTATTTATAATCAACTACCTTGGCTACGATTGAACTGATGACTACACCGGTGATGGAAACAGCTCCTGTTATCATAGCTACCACAATAACTTGATCGGATGTGTTTACGAAATTTTCCACAAAACCAACTACACTTACAATCCAACTTCCTACTACGCCAAAAATCCATTTAACAAGTAATACTGCAGCTATCACCATTCATAGCAATAACAGTAATCCAATTAAAAAGTTCATTTTGGGATGTTTCTCTGCAAAAGTTTGCTTTTCTTTCATTTATTATTCCTCCTGTTTCTGTGGCACTGTAAGTCAGAAAACCTACAGTGCCACACTTTTAGCTATGCACTCTTAGCAACTACATATCCATAAATTACAAAGTCAAGTTCCTCATCTGCCATAGGTTTCCCGTGTTCCATATAAAATCCCGGCAGTTTACGATGATACTCGTCTAAAGCGTCATTGTTCTCTACCGTATACTTGATTGCCTCATCGTATTGCCAATGTTCACCAGAATATCTTTTGGATTTTACAATCTCTTTCTTAGGTATTGCCTTTCCGTCAGCATCTCGATAACCGCCTTCGTCAATCATTCTCTCCAAAATAATTCTTGTAAAATACTGACTCACTCCAAACAAATAGTTCTTTCTAACAATATTTTTAGGAACAAGAAGCAATTCTTTGCCGTTGACAAAATAAACAGCTTTCTCAACCTTCTTCCATTCACCAGCATGCATGTCCCATGTGTAAAACGTTTTCATGCCATTACTTGGAATGCCATATTTATGCATTTGCTCCATTGTAAATTCATTCAAACATTCATGAAGAATGTTTGTAAGTAAATCCGACATGCCATCTTCTGCGAATCCAGGTATCAACAAAGGCAAATCTTCCGCTTTCCCAATTGTCTTAATTGAACTTATCAATTGCTCCAATGGTTGAAATATCTCCAACAAACCATCAGCTGTATTACCTTTGCCGTTATCGCCATTACCATATCCCAATCTGGTTGCATTTTGCTCCCCGGCATGTGACAGCAAACATCTCATATTTCTTCTATTACACGTATTATATGCTTTGAACAATTTGTCAAAATATGAGTTGATATGCTTCACTGCTTTGATAGCCCATGCATTATTCCATCTCTCAATTAAACACGGATCAATAAAAAGCAAATTGTCATCATTGACTGCTACATCTACGAATTCAAAGTTTTCGTGACCCTTTTGCTTTAATTGCCACACATCAGATATATATTCTTTTTTCATCTTGTCTTACTCCTCAATATTATTTTTCTTTATGCCGTCTGCCTTTGAACGAATATAGGTTGTTCCATCAGATTTGTTTACCACTTGATAATTTTCATAATTCTTATTACCCTTGCTTATCTGTGTAACAGCCTGTTCTAACGGGATGCGTCTACCAGTTTCTACATTTACAAATTCTGTATTTAATCCGCTTGCGGATTCCTTAGATACTTTTAATTTCATAATTTGTCCTCCATTTTAAGGTACACTTAATAAACCTAGTGCATTCACCAGTTTTTATGTGAAAAGGAGAATGACCAAATCCTTGTAAAATATCAATTTTAATTTTTTGGGGGGTTGTAAAGCAGACTTCCAGATGATAAAATAGATTAGAATTCGTTTGACCATCTGTTGGTCATTCAAGCCTAGGCTGAAGCTGCAACTTCAGCCTTTTTACTTTGTCCACTTATACTTTTATTTCTCACCTCTTTCCTCCCATAATTTTTCTCCAGGCATTTGCTGAAAACAATACTCAACAAATGTCAACATATTTGTCTCTTTAATACCTTCTATTTTCTTGGCAAATGTCCTTACTTGATTGACCGTATCAACACTTAATGGTCCAGTATTAATCGGAAAAATCTTTGTATAATATGAACCTTTTTGCGCATCAGGTATCCTTTTGACCATTATTCCAGCCTTTATCATTACATCCTCAAGATTGGAAACATTATAGACTGGCACAATATACTCCTTTAATGGATGCCCTTCAAATAGCTCTCCGGAAATATATTTAGACTTTGTAATCTCATCACAATCATCTGTATCCATTATGATAAAGAGTTTAAAATTTTTGAGCCCTTTTGTTTTTCTATCATATTCTACGGAATACTCATTAGCAAATTCCTTAAGCGTTCTGAACTGCTTTTTTCTTAAATATTCTGATACTCCATTTATCTGAATACTTCCACGTCCTTTATCTTTCGCGATAATCTTTACAGGCAAATGCAAGTTCGTATAAATGTACTTTACTAATGCAAACTCCGATTTCCCATGAACAATGACTGCACATTTTGTATAATTTAATGCATTATGAGGCACTACTACTCGCCTCCTTCTACATCTGACAAAACATCCAACTCCTGCAATATTGTATCATAGTCCAATATATCTACAATTGGCACACCACCAAACAATCCTTTTAAGTACATAATCCTTGGATTATTTGTCCCTTGAATTCTTGGATACTTATCTAAGCACTTGGCTTCTTTATTACCTTGATAATCGACATTAATCAAATACACAGATTTAATATCAATAGTCTCCAACATGTACGTATTGTGCGTTGTAATAATAAGCTGGCCCGTAATATCCTCTATCATTGATTCCAGCACATTCTTTAAAAGCAAGTCATGTATTCCGTCATCTATTTCATCATAGACAACCGTAACACCACAAAATGCACCAAGCAATGAACGAATAATGTCAATAATATGCTGCGTACCTGCTGACTCTCTAGAAAAAGGAATTGTCCTAATTTTTCCGCCAATCATTTTTCTAACATATAATTTATACAAAATCACATCATTCTCGATTTCTCTTTCATAGTATACATCTTTAATATCAGCATACGCTTGCGTAAAGAAATCGCGAATAATTCTTTCCGAACGATCCAACAAACCTTCTTTATCTTTTTTTATTTTTCCATCCTTCAAATCTCTCAACACATTTGTAGGTTTACCGGCATTTATTTCACTACCCGAAGAAGATGTTTTTTTACAATGGATTGTAGTGTCTTTCAACATATCAATTATATCAAACACATACTCTAAATAACTTTCTTTTATATACTCCTCGTTCTTATCTTCTCTTTCCTTATTAAAGATACTCAACAAGGTATGTTTGCCCCAATATTTACTTATTTCATCCCTAAGTTCTAATTCAACCTTCTTATTTTTAAAAAGCTTGTTTGAAAATTCTATTTTTGAATTTTCTTTTGTATAATCGATTTCATACAAAACGCCACGTTGCTTTCCAGTAAAATAATAAAGCTTTTCATACAAAAAACGTTCTTCAAAGGACATTATATAATAACCTTCATGCCCGTTTGTTTGAAATCCATATTCAATGGTAGTTGCTTCCTCACACTCAATCATTCTGCAGTTTTCTTTGTATTTTAAGATGCTTGTGCTATTCAACAACATCTCCAAAAGTTCCTGCGGAATATCTTTTTCCTTAGCAATTTCCATTATTCTTTCCGTTTCTCCTACCATCTGAAACGATTCAATAGACTTTCTTAACAAATCAATGCATGTAACAAAATTGGACTTTCCACTACCATTTTCACCATAAATGGAGATAAACTTCTTGGCACCTTTGCTTCCGTTCCTGAAATCAAACATTACATCCTTGAATGACATAAAATTTTTCATCTTCACATAAGTAATCATTTCATGCACCTCCACAGTCATAGTACCACCTTTCCATATCAAAGTCAATAAGCTTTTAATTTTTGTTATTTTTTATATCATTTTATGCAATGTTTTTATTTTTTATGCCTATAACTTCTTTTTTCATAATTTTTTCATAATTGTATTAGGCAAAAAAGAAGGAATCAGCTACTAACTGACTCCTTCAAATTAACTTTACTAAAATTATATACGATTTGACCGCATAATATCTATATATTATCCCCATACGGATAATAATGCTCTGCCTTTGACTGAAACTCCTTCAAATTACAAATCTTCTTATCCGCATCAAACTCGGCAATTGTCACTCCAGCAAAACCATCCACATTGCCCTCATAATCACACTTAAAATACCATTCCACAACGGCTGTATTCCCGGAAACAATCACACGCTTTATATCCCAATGCAAAACAGTACCTTTCTGGTTCCAATCCTCAAACCATCTGATTATCTGTCCAATGCCTTTATATACCGGACCATAACACTCGCTGTAAACAATATCTTCGCTAAAAATACCCTTTACAGTATCAACATCTTTATTCAACCAGCATTGAAAATATTTTCTAATAACTTCTTCCATTCTGCACTTACCCCTTCATCCTCTCAACCGTTTCCTCCACAGAAATACACTCCGCATATCTGCCTTTCCACATAAACTCATTGTAATACTTACAATTCTGCTCCCCCGTCATAAAAGCATTATCAAATGTAGAATTCGCATTCTCCGGTACAATCATTTTAAAACCATGCTCAAAACCGCACTTGATTGTTGCATCAATACAGTAATCCGTCTGTAATCCAACAACAGCTACTGTGTGAACATTCTTTTCCACCAAGTACTCCAACAGGCCGGTCC
>JAFQAU010000162.1 GCA_017399885.1 Lachnospiraceae bacterium | reverse complement strand
TCATAGATATGATGGTCAGTATGGGCAGTTGCCAGTAGGATACGATCACAAATATGTATACTCGCACTTTGGATTCAACCTAAAAGCCACAGATATGCAGGCTGCTATAGGATGTGCCCAGTTAGAAAAATTAGATAGGTTTACAGCGCTTCGGAAAGAACATTGGAATTATTTAAAATCGGAATTAGAATGTGTGACAGATAAGCTGATACTTCCAAACGCAGAGAAAGGATCGAAGCCTAGTTGGTTTGGATTCTTAATATCCGTAAATGAAAATGCAGGATTTACTAGAGATGAACTTTCTTCTTATTTGGAAGCGCATAATATTCAGACAAGAAATTTGTTTGCCGGAAATATTATCAAACACCCCTGTTTTGATGATATCAGAGAGAATACAGATAGTTATCGGGTGGTTGGTACATTAGAGAATACAGACTTTGTTATGAATCGCGGATTTTGGATTGGTGTGTATCCAGAAATGAGCAAACCAAAGTTAGATTATATGATAAAGACCATAAAACAATTTATTGAAATGCATAGATAGTTATAAGTTTGTAATAAGGAAGTATATGTAATGTGAAGAAATAGAGGGATAAGAATGAGGGATATTTTAGAAAGCTATAGAGGAAAGAAAGTGTTGATTACTGGGCATACTGGGTTCAAAGGCTCATGGTTGTCGTTGATTTTACAGATGGCCGGTGCAGATGTAATTGGATATTCATTGGAGCCTGAAGAAGTTAGTTTGTTTCGGATTGCAAGAGTAGAGAAAGGTATGACATCAGTGTATGGAGATGTTAGAGATTTAGCGCATATGAAAAAAGTGTTTGATGCATATCAGCCGGAGTTTGTGTTTCACTTGGCAGCACAACCTATTGTACGGGAAAGCTATAAAGAACCTGTGGAAACATACAGTACCAATGTTATGGGGACTGTTCATCTACTGGAGTGCGTTAGACACTGTTTTAGCGTGAAATCAGTACTAAATGTGACTACAGATAAAGTATACCAGAATAAAGAAACAGAAATTGGGTATGTGGAAGAAGATAATTTAGACGGTTTCGATCCTTATTCTAATAGCAAGTCTTGTTCTGAGCTTGTGACACATTCTTATTATAAATCTTTTCTTCACGACGCAAATATCAGAGTGTCTACGGCAAGAGCAGGAAATGTAATAGGAGGAGGCGATTTTGAGAAAGACAGAATTATTCCAGATTGTGTTCGATCTGCTTTACAGAAAAAACAAATTATAGTCAGAAATCCAAATTCTATCAGACCATTTCAGCATGTGTTAGAACCGTTATTTGTATATTTGATGATTGCACAGAAACAACTGGAAAATGCGGAAATGGAAGGTGCTTACAATGTGGGACCAGAAGAAAAGGATTGTTGGACGACAGCACAAGTAGTAGATTGTTTCTGTGAAAAATGGGGAGAAGGTATTTCCTGGATTAATGAAAAACAGGAAGGTCCTCATGAAGCAAATTTATTAAAATTGGATTGTAAGAAGTTACGCAATACATTTGCATGGAAACCAAAATGGGATATTAATGTTGCCATGGAGAAAATAGTAGAATGGACTAGAGCTTACAACAGTAGCAGTGATGTAAAAGCCTGTATGGAACGTCAGATAATGGAGTATTTAGCATGAAAGTAGTAATATTGGCGGGGGGAAAGGGAACCCGAATTAGTGAAGAATCAAAATTGCGTCCAAAACCATTGGTTACCATAGGTGGGAAACCAATTTTATGGCATATTATGAAGCAGTATTCTGCCTATGGTTTTCATGAATTTATAATATGTTGTGGATATAAGGGGCATATGATTAAAGAATTTTTTGTAAATTACTATATGCATCAGAATAATGTCTTTTTTGACTTGTGTGAAGAAATATGTGAAGTAAAAGATAATATAGTAGAACCTTGGAAGGTTACATTGATAGATACCGGTTTAGAAACTTTAACAGCAGGAAGATTATTAAAAGTAAGAAAATATTTAGAGGAACAACCATTTATGCTTACTTATGGGGATGGAATTGCTGACATAGATATTCATCAATTAGTACAGTATCATCAGAAACATAAAAAAACAGTAACAATCTCAGCAACCAAACCAGAAGGAAGATTTGGTGCTTTATATATGGATGAAGCTACGCATGAAATCAAAGGATTTAAAGAGAAAGCAAGAGATGACCAAAATTGGGTGAATATGGGTTTTATGGTTATGGAGCCGAAAATATTTGATTATTTAGGAAAGGGAGAAACTATGTTGGAAGGTGTACCTTTTGAAAAATTGGCTGTAGATGGGCAGATGGATGCGTATTTTCATAAGGGCTTCTGGTCACCTATGGATAATATGCATGATAGAGAGTATTTGGAAAACTTAATTAAAAGTGGGAAGGCATCTTGGGTTGCAGGGAAAAATAAAGTATAGTATTTTGTTATGTTGTACCAGTTCATAAAGAGTTATTGGAGGGATAGGATGAAAAAAATTGAAACACGTACAAAAGAAGAAATGTTGATAATGGACGTATCAAGTGTATAAGAAGATACAATTTTTGATATATTTATAGAAAATCCAGATAGAACAATATATATTACAGAAAATTTATATGGAAAAGATCAATTAATGGGAATCATTACATTAGGAGATTTTCGTAGAAATCAGTTAACAGGGGATAAAATTATTAATACCAGATTTACTAAAATAGATGTATGTAACGAGACAAAGGCTGTTGAAAAATTAAATGAAAAATGGAATATAAATGCTATTCCAATTGTTGATGAGGATAATAAAATTGTAAAAGAATATTATAAATGTATAGAAAATTGTGTGGAAGAAGCTGCTTCATTTGAAACGATAAAATGGATTTGCAAAGAAACTCTTATTATGAAAGATAATTATTGCTATGATAAAATTCTTTTTGTTACAGAAAATTTGACAAAGGAGAATAAAAAAGAGGCAGAGTTTATTCATAATGAAACAAATGGTAAAATTGTTATAACGGATAGAATAACAATTGGCGAGATTGGAATATTAGCTGAAGAATATACGATTGCAGTATGTGATTTTGATATCAGAGTACATGATGTTAGAAGTATTATTTATGATAGGTGGAAGATTGATAACATATTGTGGGACACAAATAGTATAAAATTAAAAAGAATTTTGTGTGATAGAGTGAAGTTATTTGATAATGTTGGGATTCTCAGTGAGGAGAAAAAGTATTTTGAAAATTTATTAAATAATCACAACACAAAATGTGACTTGGATATAACAAATTGTGTGTGGAATAAAGATAAACAGTGTTATGAATATGTAGGAGAAGTTGAAGAGGATATAGAAAGTGTTTTGATGTTAGTATGTTTTCTAGAACATCCATATATGATTATAGGAGACAGATATATTCCGATTATCAGTTTGAAATTTATAAAAAATGTACAGGCTGAGCATGAATTGGTTAATATTGATGTTGCTTTTAACATTATTCCTAAGTTACAGAAGAATAATATAGATTATATAGTGATTAAAAATCCTGATATTGAATATGAAGAAATTAAAGAATTCTTAGGGGAAGACATAAGGAATAGAGTGTTTTTATGGAGCAAAATAGAAGAATTGGAAAGGTTCATTAATAAGAATGAGAAAATAGATATTCAAATAGTAGAGGAATTACGTCTAGGTATGGTACCATTTATAAAAAATGGGTTTCAACAGGGATCAGATATGTACGGAAAGTATATTAATTCTATAAATGGGGAGAGATATACTTGTAATAACCCTAGAGAATTTAATAATGTTATGTACTTATTTGGACCGTGTATTGTTAGGGGGACATTGGTTGAAGATCAGTATACAATAGGGAGCTTTTTAAAAACATTAGTTGATGATTCATATTATATTAAGAATTGTGGTTATAGTTGGCAAAGTATGAATTATGCGATACGAAATAATAAGTATAAGCAAGGGGATATTGTAATTATTTTTGTGGAAGATTTCGCTCTATTTGAGATGAATGGAATTAAGACGTATAGCATTATAGATGCATATAAGAAAGTTCCAAACTTGCATAATCATGTATGGGACACGCTTACCCATTGCAATAAGGTAGTCACAGAATATATTGCAGAAGAAATTTATAATATATGTGAAAAGGAAGGTGTATTAAAAAATAGTTCTGATTATGGCAAACCAAAAAAAGTGGAGAAAATTGTTGAATTTGGTCAAAAAAAGAAAAGAATAGAAATACCAGAACAATTGAAACAATGGCTTTCTGAGGTTAAAGAGCATAAAATAGAAAGCAATGGTAAAGCGGGAGCTATAGTAATGAATTGTAATCCATTTACACTAGGACATAGATATTTGATAGAGGAATCCAAAAAGCAAGTAGATGTATTATATATTTTTGTAGTGCAGGAAAATAAATCTTTCTTTGATTTTGTGGACAGATTAAAAATGGTAAAACTTGGTGTAGCAGATATGAAGAATGTTGTAGTGATTCCGAGTGGAAAATATATTATATCAACAGAAACGTTGCCAGGATATTTTAATAAAGAAGAACAGCCATATGTGCAATTTGACGCAACAGATGATTTGGAATTGTTTGCAGAAGTAATTGCAAAGGAGTTTGATATTAAAGTACGTTTTGCAGGTGAAGAACCTAAAGATCCATTTACAAGGAAGTACAATGAATTTATGAGAAACATTTTACCTCAGCACGGTGTGGAATTTTATGAAATACCAAGAAAGGAATTAGAGGGTGAAGTAATTAGTGCATCTTTAGTGAGAAAAAATTTGAAAGAGCAAGAATATGAGAAAGTGAAGAAGATGGTACTGCCAAGTATATATGATTATCTGATGGAGCATTATTGTGATAAAAAATAGATGAGAGATATTGTATCTAGTAGTAAATGAATGTGACGAAGAAAAATGGATTCAAAATATGATAAAAAATGCGGTACATGGAAATAGACCTTAGGAGCCAAATAGAGAAAATACAGAATCAAGCGAAAAAATCAAGAGATTCTTAAATAGTTAGAAAATAAAAAAAATGAAATATAGTTATTTTTGAAGCATCTAGATGGAATATAAAAATTGGGAGGACAATTATGATAGCTTTTCGTGTAGACGCAAATGAGCATATAGCCACAGGGCACCTAATGCGGTGCATGGCAATCGCCAAAGGGTTTCAAAGAAAAGGGCAGGAGGTTGTCTTTTTTCTTGCGGAAGAAAAAGAGACTAAGCGTTTAGAAGACCAGAATATTCCATACATTGTTCTACACAGTGATTGGAGAAATTTAGAACAAGAGCTTTCCCTTCTAGAGCAATTGTTAGAAAAATATTCCATTACCAAATTGATTGTAGATTCTTATCAGGTTACACAGAAATATTTAAAGAGCCTCAATCAAAAAGTAAAAGTAATTTACATGGATGATATGGAAGAATATCAATACCCGGTAGCAGGCGTGATTCATTATAGCAATTGGCCATGGGATAAAAGCTACGAAGAGAGCTATAAAAATACAGATACTATTTGCATGGTGGGAATGAAGTATACCCCTTTGAGGGAGGAATTTTATCCTCCGGTGGACGTAAAGGAGAAGAAAAATATTTTATTGACTACGGGAGGAACTGATCAATACAATGTAGCTGGTCGTTTGTTAGAATATGCATTAGCAAAAAGGAAAGAAAATGTATTGAACATGGCGCATTTTCTTGTAGTTTCCGGAAGTTTGAATCAGAATAAACCACATTTAGAACAATTAGCACAGGAAAATGATTGGATCACCTTGTATGAAAATGTTAGTAACATGGGAGAGCTTATGAGGGATTCTTACCTTGCAGTATCCGCTGGTGGTACAACACTTTATGAATTATGTGCATGTAAGGTTCCTACCATTAGCTTTTCCTTTGCGGATAATCAAGAGGGATTTACCGAGGAAATGGGAGAGCAAGGGATTATGTATTATGCAGGAGATGCCAGAAAAAATACCAATTTGATTGCGGATATTTATCATAAACTAAATGAGATGTGGAATCATGAGGAATTATGTGGACAATATCGGGAGAATATGGAGAGGCTTGTGGATGGAAAAGGTGTAGAACGGATTGTGGAAGGAATAAATGCTTTGTAGTAGGAAACATAGGAAAAAGAAAACAGTTCAGCCATGTGGCTGACAGATGCATTTACAACAGGAAAAGAAAAGGCATGTATGGAACTGGAAGCACTAGTATTAGATATAAACTACGGAAAAAATAAAAAACTTATGGAAGCCTGTCATCCCTTAAAGGAGTATGCGTATTTCGTGGAAAAAGTGAATATAAAAAAGTTAGTGTTTTGTATGGTGAATTGAAAAAGTGACAAGTGCAGGACATAGACAATGAATATGATTGGACATTGGCAAAGATAAAGTATCACATGATGAAAAATTAAGAGTAAGCAGGCAAATATTTGTATTTTATTAGAAAATCCACTATACTAAAGATAGATTAGTACAGTGGATTTTTACAGTGTTAAAACTTGCTGTATAATAAATCAAAAAGGATGTGGAATGGTTATGGGAAGAACGGTAGGAATAGGAATACAAGATTTTTCGGATATTCGTGAGGAAAATTATTTTTATATAGATAAGACATCTTTTATTAAGGAGTGGTGGGAAAGTGGAGATAGTGTAACTTTAATTACACGTCCTCGTCGTTTTGGTAAGACATTAAACATAAGTATGTTGGAACATTTTTTTTCGGTGGATTATAAGGATAGAGAAGACTTGTTTGAAGGCTTGGTAATATGGCAGGAAGAGAAATACCGCCAGTTGCAGGGAACTTATCCGGTGATTAG
>JAFQAU010000161.1 GCA_017399885.1 Lachnospiraceae bacterium | reverse complement strand
CAGACTATTGTTGACGAAATCAGGAATTTGTAAGGCAGACAACTTCCAGTAAGCAGGTGTGTTTAACTGAGAGACGAATTTGAATTTGTAGGACAGTGGAATTGATGTTTTAGGGCATTGTAAAAGGATTTTTACATGTTTTTTCGTAATGTAAAAGCAAATTGATAGAAAAATATTCATAGATTTTGTATATTGAGTATGCTTCAAATAGAAGCAAAAATAAAATAAGGTGGATAGAATATGAAAATAGGAAGTAAGCTCAAAAATGCACGAAACGAAAAAGGAATAACTCAAGAACAAGCGGCCGAGTTACTTGATGTTAGTAGACAGACTATCTCGAATTGGGAAAATAATAAGTCTTATCCCGATATTGTTAGTGTCATAAAGATGAGCGACATCTATTCTGTAAGTCTTGACCACCTACTCAAGGAGGAAAAATCAATGAAGCAGACTTATCAAGAATTTTTGGAAGAGAGCACAAACATGGTAAAGGCACAAAGAAATTTAGGAAAGATTATATTACTTTCTGCCTATTTTATCGTATGGGTTGTGGCAATGATTGTTTTTTGGAATAAAAGGGAACCTATTACTTCGGAACTTGATATTATTTTTAGATGGATATTATTACCGCTCCTTTTACTTGTATCAACATTAACAGTGGCAAAGAATGACTACTGGGGAAAAGGTAACTGGTTTTGTGTTATAGGTGCAGCCATTACATTTCTTACAGTTCCATATACGGAATTTGTAGAGGAAATGGGCACAGCAACTTTTACCTTCCGATTTCCTAATCTTATGTATATGGTGGTAGGCATTATTGTATCCATTTGTGGTATTGGAATAGGGTCTCTTTGGAAAAAGAAAATTTCTTCAAAAGAAAGATTGTAAACGAAATACGTAGAGCAGACGAAAATTTCAGTTTGACGGAGCGTCAAATCTTGCTAATGTATGTCAAGTAGTTTCAGATAAAAATATTAAAGGTCAAATCTCTAAAAAAGGGTAAACTTAATAAACCCACAGGTTGTGGATTTGAAGAAAATATATAATAATAAATATAGATTTACTTTTCGAGTTCCATCACTCGTGCATAGTAAATTCGGAGAAACTTGTTTACACCAGCCATTTTGGCTACGTTATAAGGTTTTCCTTCCTGTTCTTTTTTGACCAGAAAAAGATAAACAGGATCATTTTGAGGTTTTAACAGTTTGAGAGCCTGCATAACCTCAAAACAGTATTTTCTGAGAGCCGCATTCCCACGTTTTGATATGTGACGATTGTGGCTTTCGAAATTTCCGGACTGATACGGAGGTGCGTCATTCCCAGCATAAGCATTTAATGCTTTTCCACTATGGAAGCGACGAACATCACCGATTTCTGCAAGAATTAAAGGCCCTAATCTGTCACCTACACCATTCATGCTACGCAGTATTGGGTATTCAGGAATAGTGACTGCAATAGCTTGCATTTGAGTGATAATAGCATCAGCAGCCTTTTGTGATTCGGCAACAAGGTTTAAGCATTGTTTTTGTGCCAT
>JAFQAU010000160.1 GCA_017399885.1 Lachnospiraceae bacterium | reverse complement strand
CGCTTACTCACAAAATTGGGCAAAAATCTCCTATCGTCTGCTTGTGTTTGTCTAGCACGGACACCATCTGCAAATTGTTATCTTATTGTTGTGCAATTTGACAAGTGCAATTTAGGTTATGTGCTTTTGACACCCTAACCTTTATAGGAAAGTTCGTCTTATAAAGGAAAATGCGACCCGAGGATGCGCATGAATTGGTGCGATAAATAAAAAATAAACAAATAATTAAGAATTGTTGTCAAACAATTCGAAAATAAAAAAAATAGAATGAATATACATTTTGCACAAAAAAAGAAGGAAGAAAAAAGATGAATAAAGTGTAAAAAAAAAGCTCACAAAGATATCCACATTTATTGTGATGAAAAGTGGAAAGAAATGGCTTTAAATAAAGTTATGCACAAGGTTGTCCACAATGATGTGGATAACTTTTATGGGGAAGAAGTTGTCAAGAACGAAAATTTGTTTTGTGCTTTATGTAGAATTAAACCAAAAATAGATTTTTAGACATATTTTGAAATTAATATACAATTAAAGGGATGCATGTATGAATAATTTGAAATTTCTTGAATTTATTAAGATTTGTGGTATAATAGTACGTAGAAGTTTAGCTTTAAGGAATAGAAGCAAAACTTTTAACTACAAGTGAAAGAGGAATAGTATGAGGATGACTTTTTGCTTGTAAATACATAGTCAAAGGAGTTGGACATTATGCGTTATATTATTAGTGGAAAGAACATTGATGTAACTGAGGGGTTAAAGGAAGCAGTTTATGAAAAGATTGGTAAATTAGAAAGGTATTTTACAGAAGATACGGAGATTCACGTTACTTTCAATGTTGAAAAAGAGAGACAAAAAATAGAAGTAACCATTCCAATGAAAGGTAGTATAATTCGTGCTGAGCAGGAAAGTACAGATATGTATGTATCTATTGATTTAGTTGAGGAGATAATAGAACGTCAGCTTCGTAAATATAAGAATAAGATAGTAGAAAAGAAACAACATGCAATTGGGTTAAATCAAGCTTTTATTGAAGAAGAAGTTTTAGAGGAAGAGGAAATAGAAATTATCCGTTCAAAACGTTTTGCGGTAAAACCAATGGATCCGGAAGAAGCATGTGTGCAGATGGAGTTATTAGGACATGATTTCTATGTGTTCCGCAATGCAGAAACGGACGAAGTGAATGTAGTATATAAGAGAAAGAAGAACTCCTATGGTTTAATTGAACCAGAATGCTAGGATGTATTTAGAAGAAATCCTTAAGTAACGAGTTAGAACTTGTTTACTTAAGGATTTTTTCTTTTGTATTTATAATGTTAAAAAAGTAGAGTTATTTCTATGGTAAATAATGAAATTATACGCAAATTAAGAATTATGTATGGATAATATATTATCTTTGGGTTGTTTTGTTAAGTTTTATATGAATGTAAAATGTAACAGAAGGATTTTGGGTTAAACTGTTACTAATAAATGAAGATAAAATAAAAAATTGGTTGAATCCTTGGAATAGTAATGTTACAATGTATTTTGGTAACTTTCGATATAAAATGACTTAATTGTAGTAAAGTTTAGGAACGTATATTTGATATAGAAAGCGTTTTGAATAGAATTTTGCGTGGAAAGTTAAAGGAAAAGCCAATTGGCATAATTTACATGGATTCTTCTTTTTAATTATTGACTATGGCTTTTCTAATTAAGAAATAAAAGAAAGGATAAGTGCATTTACATAATGCATGGGAGTGAAGATGGGATTTTTTACAAAGATATTTGGAACACATAGTGAACACGAGTTGAAACGTATTTATCCGATTGTTGATAAGATTGAGGCGCTTGAGCCGGAGTTTGAGAAGTTGACAGATGAAGCTTTGCAGGGGAAAACTGCTGAGTTTAAGAAAAGATTGGAAGAGGGAGAAACTTTAGATGATCTTTTAATTGAGGCGTTTGCAACTGTTCGTGAAGCATCTAAGCGTGTGCTTGGAATGCGTCATTATCGTGTGCAGTTAATTGGTGGAGTTGTTTTGCATCAGGGACGTATTACAGAAATGCGTACTGGTGAGGGAAAAACATTAGTCTCTACCCTTCCGGCATATTTAAATGCTTTGTCCGGAGAAGGTGTTCATATAGTTACAGTTAATGATTATCTTGCACAGCGAGATGCAGAGTGGATGGGGAAGGTTCACGAATTTTTGGGATTAACTGTTGGTGTAATTTTAAATAGTATGGATAACGATGAGCGTCGTGCCGCATATGAATGTGACATTACATATGCGACAAATAATGAATTGGGATTTGATTATTTAAGAGATAATATGGTAATTTACAAGGAACAGCTTGTTATGCGTGGTTTGAATTATGCTATCGTGGACGAAGTGGATTCTGTGTTGATCGATGAAGCTAGAACTCCTCTTATAATTTCAGGGCAGAGTGGTAAGTCTACAAAGCTTTATGAAGCTTGTGATAATTTAGCAAGAATGTTGGAAAAGGGTACAGAGACTGAACTTTCTAAGATGGACGCAATTATGAAGGAAGAGACAACAGAAACTGGTGATTTTGTTGTTAATGAGAAGGATAAGAATGTAAACCTTACTGAGCAGGGTGTGCATAAGGTGGAGAAATATTTCCATATAGAAAACCTTGCTGACCCTGAGAACTTGGAGATTCAGCATAATATTATTTTAGCTTTACGTGCACATAATTTAATGTTTAAAGATAAAGATTATGTAGTAAAAGATGATGAAATTTTAATTGTAGATGAATTTACAGGACGTATTATGCCTGGTAGACGTTATTCAGATGGTTTGCATCAGGCAATTGAGGCAAAGGAAAAGGTTAAGGTTAGAAGAGAAAGTAAAACGCTTGCAACTATTACATTCCAGAATTTCTTTAATAAATACGCAAAGAAGAGTGGTATGACAGGTACTGCTTTGACAGAAGAAAAAGAGTTTCGTGAAATTTACGGAATGGATGTTGTTGAAGTTCCTACTAATAAACCAGTACAACGTGTGGATTATCAGGATGCTGTATATAAGACAAAGAGAGGTAAGTTGAATGCAGTGGCAGATGAAATTGAAGAAGCACATGCAAAAGGACAGCCTGTACTTGTTGGTACTATTACAATAGAGGGTTCGGAAGAACTTAGTGCCATTTTAAAGAAGCGTGGAATACCACATAACGTTTTGAATGCGAAATTCCATGAAAAAGAAGCGGAAATTGTTGCTGATGCTGGACAAAGAGGAGCAGTTACCATTGCTACAAACATGGCTGGACGTGGTACAGATATTAAGTTAGGTGATGGAGTATTAGATCTAGGTGGATTGAAAATTATAGGAACAGAGAGACATGAATCACGTCGTATTGATAACCAGTTACGTGGTCGTGCCGGACGTCAGGGGGATGTAGGAGAGTCTCGTTTCTATATTTCTTTGGAAGATGATTTAATGCGTCTGTTTGGTTCTGATAGATTGATGGCTATGTTTAATTCTTTAGGTTTAGAAGAAGATGAACAGATCGAACATAAAATGTTAACCAGTGCAATTGAGAAGGCACAGATGAAGATAGAAGGAAATAACTTTGGTATTCGTAAAAATCTGCTTGAGTACGATAGAGTAAATAATGACCAAAGAGAGATCATCTATGAAGAACGTCGTAGGGTATTAGATGGAGAAAGTATGAGGGATACTATTTATCGTATGATAAGCGATGTTGTAGAAAGATGTGTTGATGCGGTTATTGGTGATGAGCAGAATGCAGATGAATGGGATATTCACGAATTGAATCAATTGTTGTTACCAATTGTTCCATTAGAGAAAATTGAATTATCAGAAGAAGAAAAAGCAAGCTTGAAGAAACCAGAGTTAATGCAGGTTTTAAAAGAAGAAGCTACGAAGCTTTATGAGGAAAAAGAGGCTGAGTTTGCGGAGCCTGAACAGATTCGTGAAGCAGAACGTGTTATTCTATTGAAGGTAATCGATAGTAAGTGGATGGACCATATTGATGATATGGATCAATTGCGTCAGGGGATAGGTTTGCAAGCCTATGGTCAGAGAAATCCGGTTGTGGAATATACAAACAGTGGATTCGAAATGTTTGGTGATATGATTAATGCCATTGAAGAAGATACCGTAAGAGCTTTGATGCATGTAAGAGTAGAAAAACAAGTAGAAAGAGAACAGGTTGCCAAGGTAACAGGAACCAATAAGGATGATACAGGTGTGAAAGCACCTAAGAGACGTGCTGAGAAGAAGGTTCAACCAAATGAGGATTGTCCATGTGGAAGTGGTAAAAAATACAAATTCTGTTGTGGCAAAAAATAATGTTTAGAATAGAAAAGAGGCGTACTGCCTCTTTTTTATTGCTTTATAGGAAAGTTCGTCTTAAAAAGAAAAATTCTATGGAAAAGGATGCGTACGAATTGGTAGAGAAGACGTACTGCGTACATTTGGCTGCGTACATTTGGTAACGAGTTCATTGATTTTAAGTGTAAAATATGGTATACTAAACGAAATAGAAATAAGTGTAACCGTCTAGATATGGGAAATCATCTTGCTGGTTTCTCATGTATCAACATAGTATTTTTTACTAGTTGTAAGTCCATGGAGCAAGTCCCTCATGAAGGAGGAATTTAGGGCGCTGAAGTGGACTTGTCCACTTTGTTCTGGGTCTATAATGAAACAGGACAGTTAGTGGGCGAGACTGTTACAAGTAAATTGGAAAGAGGTGAAGATATGGTTGAATTAGATAATGTTAAATACAAAATAGGAACATATAAGCAACCATTACAAGAAGTGGGGGATTCACTTTGACTTAGCTAATAAGAAGCTAAGAATAGAAGAGTTGGAGAGAATCATGGAAGAACCGGATTTTTGGGAGGATCCGGAACGTTCACAGAATTCTATGAAGGAATTAAAAGGATTAAAGGATTGCGTAGAAGGATTTCTCAAGCTACAGGAAAATTATGAAGATATAGAGACTCTATTGGAGATGGGTTATGAAGAGAATGATGAAAGTTTAATTCCGGAGATTGAGTCATTACTGGAAACATTTATTGCAGAATATGAAGCACTGAGAATAAGCACCCTTTTATCAGGTGATTACGATAAGAATGATGCAATTTTAACCCTCCATGCAGGTGCCGGTGGTACGGAAAGCTGTGATTGGGCTAGTATGCTATGTAGAATGTATCAAAGATGGGCAGATAAGAGAGGGTTCCAGACAGAGATGATAGATTACTTGGATGGAGAAGAAGCGGGGTTGAAGTCTGTAACATTAGAGATAAAGGGAGAAAATGCCTACGGATATTTAAAATCTGAACATGGAGTGCATAGATTGGTTCGTATATCACCCTTTAATGCGGCTGGTAAAAGACAAACCTCATTTGTATCTTGTGATGTTATGCCGGATATTCAGGAAGAAATTGATATTGAGATTAATGATGACGATATTCGTATTGATACTTATCGTTCCAGTGGTGCCGGTGGACAGCATATTAATAAGACATCTTCAGCTATTCGAATCACACATTTTCCTACAGGGATTGTGGTGCAATGTCAAAATGAACGTTCGCAGCATATGAATAAAGATAAAGCTATGCAGATGTTAAAAGCAAAGCTGTACCTATTGAAACAACAGGAAAATATGGAAAAGGAATCTGGTATTCGTGGTGAAGTCAAGGAGATTGGTTGGGGGAATCAGATTCGTTCCTATGTAATGCAACCTTATACTATGGTAAAGGACCATAGAACAAATGAGGAAAATAGTAATGTAAATGGTGTGATGGATGGAAGTATTGATAATTTTATTAATGCATATTTAAAATGGATAAATAAAAGTGGAGATAATTCTGGACAGTGATTGTTGTTTTTGATTCTATATGGAAAAATTTAGGATTAAAAAATTTAAAATAATGGAACTTTATGCGATGAATACTAGGGGATGTATAAAAGATAGGGGGAATATTATGAAATTTATTAAACAGGTTTTATGCGAGGTAAGTGGAAATGTTTATGGCATTAATATTGAGCACGTGCAAGCAATAGAGAAAAATTTGGAGATTGTGCCTGTTCCTAATGCCATGCAATTAATCGAAGGGATTGCCAATTTACGTGGGAATGTGATTCCTGTATTTAGCTTACACCAAAAATTTAATGCTAAAATACCGGAAAATGTAGCAGAGATTACGTATATTATTGTTAAGATAGATGAATTATCCATTGCTTTGCATGTAGATGCAGTGGCTGAGATTGTAGAATTACCAGAAGAAGCGTTTTTACAGGTGCCTACGATTGTTGATACAGAAGAGACTAGTTATATAGATTCTGTTATACGTGTAAATAATAAACTGGTGTTAGTGCTAGACGTAGACGGGGTGCTTACAGAAAAAGAAAAAGAAAAAGTTTCAAAATTAATAGAAGAACAATAAAATACGAGGAGGCTGTCGTGCCAAGAAAACAAATACAATCCATAGGATATAGAAATACTATGTGTTGTGTGCGTTTCTTTGGTGTGTCAGTCTCTTATTGCATAGCATGAAAATTTGATGGATAAATTCATAACGTTTGGCTGGGTGGATGAATGAACAGTAACAACCATTACGATAAAATAAAACTGCAATATTCCAATGGTTGATAACACATAGGAAATTAGGTATAATAACGTAAGTGCTATGTTATTTTAAAGCTTAGGTATATTAGTTTTTAGAAACTATGTGTGAAACAGAAATGGGAGGAAGTAAAATGACTGAGGCATCAAAGATAAAATTAGACAAAATCTTTGATATAGATTCGGAATATCCAATTATTGAAAGGGAAGTTTTACCAGAAAAGATAGTATGTCCTGATTGTGGTGGAATTACATATGAGGGATTGGAATTGTGCCATCGTTGTGGTGGATTGCTAATATAGTAACAGCTAAGTCTACGTTTGAACTAATACAAAATTTACTTTAATAGAGAAAAGGAGAATAAAATGAAACCTTGGGAAGCTTATATTAGGAAGGTAGAACCTTATGTACCTGGTGAACAGCCAAAATTACAAAAGATGATCAAATTAAACACAAATGAAAATCCTTATCCACCAGCGCCTGAAGTATTTCAGACAATGAAAGACATTAATATAGAGAAGGCGAAAATGTATCCCGATCCAACATGTGAAGATTTGGTAAAAGCTATTGCGGAAAACTTTTCTGTTGGAGCAAATCAAGTATTCGTAGGGGTGGGTTCAGATGATGTGTTGGGAATGGCTTTTTTAACATTCTTCAATTCTCATAAACCAATTCTATTTCCGGATATAACCTATTCTTTTTATGATGTTTGGGCAGAGTTGTACCAAATTCCTTATAAACAGCCAATGCTGGATGAAAGCTTTAAAATTTGCAAAGAGGATTACTATATAGAGAATGGTGGCGTTGTAATTGCAAATCCCAATGCTCCAACTTCTATTTATGAAGATTTAGATTTTATAAAGGATATTTTAGAACATAATCAAGATGTAATTGTGATCGTGGATGAAGCTTATATTGATTTTGGTGGAGAGTCAGCAGTAAAACTTATAAAAGAATATGATAATTTATTAGTTGTACAGACTTATTCAAAGTCACGTTCCATGGCAGGAATGCGTATTGGTTATGCAATTGGACATCCGGATTTGATAAAGGCCATGAATAATGTGAAATATTCTTATAATTCTTACACAATGAGTCAAGTAGCTATAGAAACAGGTGTAGCGGCAATAAATGCTAAGGACTATTTTGAAGAAACCAAGGAAAAGATTATTTCTACAAGGGAAAGAGTAAAAAGCTCCCTAAGACAATTAGGGTTTGAATTTCCTGATTCAAGGACTAATTTTTTGTTCGTAAGGCATAATCTGGTTTCAGCGAAAGAATTATATGATGCTTTACGTGAAGAAAATATTTTTGTAAGATATTTTAATAAACCGCGATTGGATAATTATTTACGTATTACAATTGGAACAGACGAAGAGATGGACACGTTAATTTTATTTTTAAAAAACTATCTCTCAAGATAAGAAATACTGGAAAAAAAGAAAAAAAATGTATATAATGGTAGTAGTTTAAAAGTAACCGTTCAAAAGTATGTCTGTACATTCGTTGTGCTGACTGTAAGAAAGAATACAGCAAGAATCGAACTGGTTAATTTCAAATGTGAAGCTTGTAAGGTAGTTGGCCTATAGACGGATAAAAGAGAGAAATGTAAGAAAAGGGGAATTAAATTATGAAGATATTAATTGCAGA
The DNA here is from genome assembly GCA_017399885.1 of Lachnospiraceae bacterium. Classification (GTDB taxonomy): domain Bacteria; phylum Bacillota; class Clostridia; order Lachnospirales; family Lachnospiraceae; genus CAG-411. Next base: position 768 of record JAFQAU010000160.1, on the reverse strand, counting down.
GGATGATTTCGCAAGTAGAAAATTTATGTTAAGATTTTTGTCAAAGTATGGAGAATGTGATGTGACTGTTGATGGTATGGAGGCGGTAGATGCTTTTACCATGGCATTGGATGCAGATGATGGATATGATTTAGTATGCTTAGACATTATGATGCCAGAGTTGGATGGATACCAGGCATTAAAACAGATTCGTGACTATGAAAAATCAAAAGGGATTTCCGAAGAAGATGGCGCAAAGATAATTATGACTACTGCGTTAAATGAGGGAAGAAATGTAACAAAGGCATTTAAGCTTGGATGCGTAGCTTATGCAGGAAAACCAATCGATCAGGATAAATTTGAAAATGTTCTTAGAAAATTAGGATTAATTGAATAAAAACATATTTTGAATATAAAGTAGGATTATAGAGAAGAGTTAGGTCGGCTTGCACATTTACGTGATGACCGTAAGAAAGAATACCACAAGGATGGAATTGGGCAATTTTAAATGACAAGCTTGTCTAATTTTGTAACAGTTTGGTTGCTTGACTAAACTGTTACATTTTATAATCACTGTTCATATGTGGAAAATATAACATGTGAACAGTGGTCGTTTAAAGAAAGGAAAGGATTGTGAGGGATTCACAGTCTTTTTTACTTTATAGGATTAGGGTGTCAAAAGCTTGTATTTTTTTTAGCACTTGTCAAATTGCACAATTTAAGGCTACGATTTGTAGACGGTGTCCGTGTCAGCCAAGCACCACAGACACGTCGATTTCGCCCATTTTG
>JAFQAU010000022.1 GCA_017399885.1 Lachnospiraceae bacterium | reverse complement strand
GGGAATTTCACCCAGCCTCGAAGAATTATTCAATTTTATAGGCACATTATAACCTTACTATCTATATAAATCAAGTATATTTTACACAATGATTGAAAACTACACATATTTTACAACCTGCTTTCCATCCTCCGTAGTTGCAACAAAGGGACTATCACAAAATTATTCTTCATTTTTTATCCCAACTCAAATACCATAATCCGTTCTCTACTATTATTTTCAGAAAACAAATCTCCACAATCTATCTCCGTCACAAAGCAAATCTCCTCCTTTGTCATAAGATAGGATATATATTCCTTAGCTGGATAATAAAAGAACAGCCTTACTTTTCTTGGATTTTCATAATATGATGTAATGATTTTTCCTATTACAGAGCATAATATTTCTACGGAAAACGGATTAAAAAAGTAAAAACAATCCGCCTCTTCTATTCTGTATTCTTCTGCTGAAATACAAAGAAAGTCCGGCTTTTGTTTTCCGCTGTAAGTTTTTTTATTTTCCATGGCACTTTCATAAATTCTCCTATCATATTCAATTCCTATGGTTTTACAACCAATTTTCGATGCCAGAAAGAAATCAACCCTTCCTTTCCCACAGCCATAATCTACTACCACATTATCTTTTGTTAGAAAGCCAGACGAGACTAATCGCTCCAAAACAATATATGGTGTTGGCTCGTAAGGATGATGATAGGCATCGGCCTTATAGTCATCCCTTCCTGTTGTATGTATTTTTAGTTCCTTATCATGTTTTTTATTATTCATAACTATTCTACTCTTTAAAATGAATCCTTTCATTATTTGAAATCATTATAACAAATTTTTTAACTTCTCACATGACGATTTTCACTTTCTACTCTATACAATTTTAAAAGAAAATAACTTCTTTTCTCCAACTCTTCTCATTTGCATATTTTCTCATTTATAATTTTCAAACAATTTAATCCTTTCAAGAAAATTTATATCAAATTCACCTATTCTCCTATTAATTTTCCTTTTTTATTTTCTTTTTTTTGACAGTTCCCATTAAAAAAATTTGATTTTCTTTCAAAAAAGAAAGAAAAATTTCAATTATCCCCTTTTACTTTTTTCAGTTATGCACTAAAATAGATATAATATAAATTAAAGGAGGACAATTATGCCAAAGAGAACTGATATCCATAAAATCCTTATTATAGGTTCCGGTCCTATTATTATAGGACAGGCTTGTGAATTTGACTATTCCGGTACCCAGGCTTGTAAAGCCCTTCGTAAGTTAGGTTACGAAATCGTATTGGTGAATTCAAATCCTGCAACTATCATGACTGACCCGGAAACTGCTGACGTAACTTACATTGAACCATTAAATGTAACACGTTTAGAGCAAATCATTGAAAAAGAACGTCCTGATGCGATTCTTCCAAACCTAGGTGGTCAGTCCGGACTAAATCTTTGTTCTGAGCTTGCAAAAGAAGGTATTTTAGAAAAATATAACGTTCAGGTTATTGGTGTGCAAATTGATGCTATCGAGCGTGGAGAAGACCGTGTTGAGTTTAAAAAATCCATGGATGCTATAGGTGTGGAGATGGCTAGAAGCGACGTTGCCTATAGTGTGGAAGAAGCACTTGCAATTGCGGATGAATTAGGTTACCCTGTTGTACTTCGTCCAGCTTACACCATGGGTGGAGCCGGCGGCGGATTAGTTTACAACAAAGAAGAACTAAAAACCGTATGTGCAAGAGGTTTACAAGCCAGCTTAGTTGGACAGGTTCTTGTAGAAGAATCTATCTTAGGATGGGAAGAGCTTGAGCTTGAGATCGTTCGCGATGCAGAAGGCAATATGATTACTGTATGTTTCATTGAAAACATTGATCCAATTGGTGTGCATACTGGTGATTCTTTCTGTTCCGCACCAATGCTAACAATCTCTGAAGAATGTCAGAAGAGATTACAAGATCAGGCTTATCGTATTGTGGAATCGGTACAAGTAGTAGGTGGAACAAATGTACAATTTGCACATGATCCAGTAAGCGATCGTATTGTTGTTATTGAAATCAACCCAAGAACTTCTCGTTCTTCGGCTTTGGCATCCAAAGCTACCGGATTCCCAATTGCATTGGTTTCTGCAATGCTTGCATGTGGACTTACCTTAAAAGATATTCCATGTGGAAAATATGGTACTTTAGACAAATATGTTCCTGACGGAGATTATGTTGTAATTAAATTTGCTCGTTGGGCATTTGAGAAATTCAAAGGTGTAGAGGATAAGCTAGGTACACAGATGCGTGCCGTAGGTGAAGTTATGAGTATTGGTAAAACCTACAAAGAAGCTTTCCAAAAAGCCATTCGAAGCTTAGAGACCGGTCGTTATGGTCTTGGTCATGCAAAGAATTACGATTCTATGACAAAAGAGCAGCTTTTGAAGCTTTTGATTACTCCTTCTAGTGAACGTCATTTTATTATGTACGAAGCATTGCGTAAAGGTGCTACAACAGAAGAAATCTTTGAACTCACAAAGGTAAAAGCATACTTTATTGAGCAGATGAAGGAATTGGTAGAGGAAGAAGAAGCTCTTATGGCTAATAAGGGAAGTCTTCCTTCTGATGATAAACTTATTTCCGCTAAGAAAAATGGTTTCTCTGATAAATATTTGAGCCAGATCTTGGAAGTTAGTGAAGAAGAGGTTAGAAATCGTCGCATTGAGCTTGGTGTGGAAGAAGCTTGGGAAGGTGTACACGTAAGTGGTACAGAAGATAGTGCTTACTACTATTCTACTTACAACGCTACAGATAAGAATCCTGTAAATACAGACAAGCCTAAGATTATGATTCTTGGTGGTGGTCCAAACCGTATTGGTCAAGGTATTGAATTTGACTACTGTTGTGTTCATGCATCACTTGCATTGAAGAAATTAGGATTTGAAACAATCATTGTAAACTGTAACCCTGAAACAGTTTCTACTGACTATGACACATCTGATAAGTTATACTTCGAACCACTTACATTAGAAGATGTACTTAGCATCTATAAAAAAGAAAAACCACTTGGTGTCATTGCACAGTTTGGTGGTCAGACACCATTAAATCTTGCTGCAGAGCTTGAAAAGAATGGTGTTAAGATTTTAGGAACTTCTCCTTCCGTAATTGACTTAGCAGAGGATAGAGACTTATTCCGTGCTATGATGGATAAATTAGAAATTCCTATGCCTGAGTCAGGAATGGCTACTACCGTAGATGAAGCTGTAGCAATTGCAGAAAAGATCGGTTACCCAGTCATGGTTCGACCTTCCTACGTATTGGGTGGTCGTGGTATGGAAGTTGTTTATGACAATGAAAGCATGGTAGGATATATGAATGCAGCAGTTGGTGTAACTCCAGACCGTCCAATTTTGATTGACCGTTTCTTAAGTCACGCTCTTGAGTGTGAAGCGGACGCAATTAGTGATGGTACTCATGCATATGTTCCTGCTGTTATGGAGCATATTGAATTAGCCGGAGTGCATTCTGGTGACTCTGCATGTATCATTCCTTCCGCACATATTAGCGAAGAAAACGTTGCTACAATTAAAGAATATACAAAGAGAATTGCAGAAGAAATGCATGTAAAAGGTCTTATGAATATGCAGTATGCAATTGAAGATGGAAAAGTATATGTACTAGAAGCAAATCCACGTGCATCCCGTACAGTGCCTTTGGTTTCTAAAGTATGTAACATTCGTATGGTACCTTTGGCAACAGATATTATCACAGCAGAGCTTACAGGACGTCCATCACCTGTTCCTGCATTAAAAGACCAAAATATACCATATTTTGGTGTAAAAGAAGCGGTATTCCCATTCAATATGTTCCCAGAGGTTGACCCTCTACTTGGACCTGAGATGCGTTCTACCGGTGAAGTATTAGGTTTCTCTCCTTACTATGGAGAAGCATTCTTTAAGGCACAGGAAGGTGCACAATCTCCACTTCCAACAAGTGGTACCGTGCTTATTTCTGTAAATAGCAAAGATAAACCTGAGATTGTAGAGATTGCAAAATCATTAGCTGAAGATGGCTTTAAGATTCTTGCTACAGGAAGAACATGTGATGTGATTTGTGAAGCTGGTATTGAAGCAGAGAAGATTCAGAAATTACACGAAGGTCGTCCTAACATTTTGGATGCAATTACCAACGGACAGATTGATTTAATTATTAACTCACCAGCAGGTAAAGAAAGTGTAACAGATGACAGTTATCTTCGTAAGGCTGCAATTAAGGCAAAAATTCCTTATATGACAACTGCTGCTGCTGCAAAAGCAACTGCAAAGGGTATTCGTTATGTAAAGAAATCAGGAAATCAAGGTATCAAATCTTTACAGGAATTACACGGAGAAATTACAGAAAAATAAATCAAAGCTTTGTTTCTCTTTCTGGAATATCCAGAATGAAAAATAGGGTATGTGACTTAACAAAAACAGTTCAGCCAAAATCATCAATTTGGCTGAACTGTTTTTCTTACTTTATAGGAATCATCCAATCAATACTTTTTTGCCTTCAAAAGCAAATCCGTATTTGCGTATCCGCTCTTTTGGAATACCTTTTGCTATCAAACTTGCTTCATATTGTTTTTCTTCTATCTGTGAAAGTGCCGCCTGTACAGTATCTTTCAAGTCCTTTTCATCTTCCGAATCATGTACTTTAAATTCCAATATAATTCCATCATATTCTCCCATTTTAGGTTCTAACATCACATCGTATCTGCCAAATCCACTCTCCCGATTAGATGTAATGAAATACCGATCACTAAGTTCTACAATCAAACCCAATACAAAACCATGGTAAAAGCGTTCCGGTTCTTCCATGGAAGGACCTTTTCCCGTATCAAAATAGCTAAACATCTCCATTGACACTCGATTCATATAGACATTCATTGCTTTTTTGTCACCTATCAACAAAGCAGCCACAAACTCATGATAGCAATCTTCTGTCCTGCTAAACCAATCACGAACCATATAAAAGAACATTCGTTTTACTTCCAAATTGGTAATACACAATTCGTACATTGGACGGTTTGTACAACTAATCTGTTCTTCCTTCTCTTTGCTTAACACTTTTAAATAACCACTAGCAAGCAGTAGACTCCATATGGCACCTTCATTATGATTTAATTGATGATAGACAATCTGTTCATCCACAGAACAATGTAAAGGTTCGTCATTTAAAAGCCCTTCAAAAGATTTCTTTATTCTATGACTTCCCTCTCTTATCAGTTTGCTTACTAAACTATTCGAGCTGGTATTTGCCCAATATGTTGCATACTCTTTTTTATCAAGGAAGTTAATGATGGACCAAGGATTATAAATATCTTTGTATTTTCCAAAAATAAATCCATCATACCATCTTTTTACTTTTTCCTTTTCATTCTCAAGCCCACATTCATCTAAGGCAGAAAATACTTCTTCTTCAGTAAAACCAAAGGATGTTGCATATTTATTAGATGTGGTTGTTACTACTTCTAAATTATTTAAATCCGAGAATACAGACTCCTTGCTCACTCTAGTAATTCCAGTCATAATCCCTCTTGCCATATATGGATTTGTCTTAAAGGTTGAATGAAATAAACTCCTGGTAAAGGAAACCATATCGTCCCAGAAACCTTGCACATACGCTTCTTGCATAGGAGTATCATATTCATCCAACAAGATAATTACCTTTTTACCATAATATTGATAAAGATTTTTAGCCAGTTGATGAATTGCCATGGTTGCATCTACATCATTCAGATCTTTTACCACTTTTTTCATAAAATCTTTATCTGCTTCTGTTAATGCATTACTATCAAATAAAAATTCATACTTAGAATATAAATTTTTGATTAGCTGACTGATTTTTAATTTTGTCTGTTCATAATTCATTTCCTTTATATTGGCAAAAGACAGACTAATCACCGGAT
>JAFQAU010000159.1 GCA_017399885.1 Lachnospiraceae bacterium | reverse complement strand
ATACCTGTTGTTACCAACATAGTATATGGCATACCTACCCATAAGTTTACAATAATAATGGTAACACGAGCCAAGTTCTTTGAAGTAAGGAACTTAATCGGCTCAGCAACCAAGTGCAGATCCATTAACAAAGCATTCATAGGACCAGAATCCGATAACATTCTGTTCATAAGCAATAAAGATACGAACTGTGGAACAGCAATAGAGATAACAAAGAACATTCTCCACATTGCTTTAAACTTTGTACCTTTACGGTTAATCATAATAGCCAATAACATACCTAAAATATAGTTCATGAATGTTGCAAAAATCGCCCATACAAATGTCCATGTAAGAACCGGCCAGAATGTTTTACCAATTTTACCATTTAAGTTCATCATTACTGCAAAGTTTTTCAAACCCACCCAGTCAAATAAGTTTCCTGGTGGCTGATGACTCTTATCACAGTTTGTAAATGCTAATAAAATCATGTAAGTTAATGGTAAGATATTAAATATTAAAATATTTACAACCGGAATAAACAGCATTGTAAAATGTAACTTACCATTTAAGTAATCCTTAACATCATCAATAAAAGAATTCACATGTTTTCCACGCTCTTTTAACTGCTGGCTACGATATGCACTATTTACATTCTTTACCCACATAACTACAAACATTATAATAATGTACATAGCAGCGATTGCAGCTAAAAGCATTAACATAGAGTTATCACCGGCTACATTCTCATAAACACCCTTTGCTTCATTGTACTGTAAACCTGGAACCTTGCTTCCTAAATCACCAAAATGACTTAGTGCCGCAAAACCATACATAAACATATAGAATAAAAATCCAAGTTCTACAGCAAAATAAATTAAACCTTTTACAATCTGCTTTCTGGCAATATTACCTACTCCTAGAACAAAAAATGATAGCTTGGTTGCCAAATCACCATACTCCCAAGCTTCCTTTATATTGCTCAAGCCTTTTTTAAATTTTTCCATTACCGAAGCTTCCTCCTTATATTTATTTCATAAGATGTTTCGTTTATACTCAACCACCACCGGCCTAAGTGTAGACGAAACATCTTATTAGTATCTCATACCTTTCTGGTTATATTACCCATTGGTAAAAAACAACGAGATTACCATCTACAAGAATACTTGCTGATATTTTAATAAATCCCTTTTGATACATTCTTTACAAAGTAATTTCCCTACCCCTAAAGGTAGGGAAATTATATTTCAAAATATCAACTTATACCAAAATTATACTATTTACCTGCAACTTCAGTTGTGATATTTTCAGATAATTTATCTAATTCAGCCTGTAAGTTGTCTTTTGTTACTGTCTTATTAGCCATACCTACACCAAGAGCTTCCATTGCTGACCAGAAGTTTGTAGTAAACTTCTTGCTAACAGGAGTTACAGCTGTAAACTGGTTCTGTTCTGCTAAAGCTGTTGTAGCAACGTCTGCTGCAACCTGCTCATTAGAAGCTAAAGTAGCCCATGTAGGAGATACTCCTCTTGTAAGGAAACGATCTAACTGACACTGCTCACTTCCTAACCAAATAGCTAATGCCTGAGCAACATCTGGATTATCAGTATTTTTGTTAACACCGATATATTTGTAATCTCCAATAGAGTTCAACTGTACATCTTTTCCACCCATTTTAATTGTTGGAAGTTTTGCAGCTGCATAATTATCACCTAAAGCTTCTTTCACTGCACCTGCATCCCATGTACCACTACATAAAGCTGCACAATTTCCTTTTTTCATGTTAGATAAAGCAACTTTGTTGTCATCATCAACCAAGAATTTCTTGCTAGTAGCAAGATTTAACATAGCTTCTGCTGCTGCTAAACCATTTGCATCGTTGAAGTTACATTCATCTTCTTTTGTTCCATCAGCACCGAATACTGTACATCCATTTGCATAGAAGAATCCAGCATTGTACCAACCATTATCTAAATCCATAGCGAAGTTGTATTCACAACCTTCAAGATCTTTTGCCATCATTGTATCAAGAGACTTAATATCTTCTTCAGAATATTTGCTCTTATCATAGTACATAAACCATGTATTTGGAGTGAAAGGTACTCCGTAGTTCATACCATCAACACTTGCAGCTGCAATTGCTTTTTCACCGTTATTAGCTGCAACTTCATCCATACCAGTTAAAGGTAATACAATACCTTCCTGAACTAAAGATGCTGTCTGGTCACCAGCGTACATAAATACGTCTCCACCGATAGATGCATCTTTAGATAATTCTGTATAAGCATCTGCTTCTGAACATACTTTATATTCGAAATCAATTTCCCATTCTGGATGTGCTTCATCAAATTGTTCACACATATACTCAAGTAAATTCTTTCCGTATTTTGCATCAATCTTTGAGTAATCTTTTGACTCTTCCTGTGGAGCCCATACTGTAAGCTTTACATTTTTTGTTTCTTGAGATGCTGCTGCATCTGTTGCTGCTGCATCTGTTGTAGTTGTTGAGTCTCCCCCTGTTGTTGATTCGTCTTTTGATCCACCACATGCAGCTAATGAACCCATTGAAAGTACCATAGCCATAAGTAGTGTCAACATTTTTGTGCTTTTCTTCATAACCTTCTACCTCTTTCTTTATAAATATGTTTTATTATAAATATACACTATGTATATTATAATCCTCCTTAAATTCAGAATAACTATGTTATCCTGAACAGTCATACCCACTAGCAAAATTATCCGTTACTGTCAGTAGGCATGCCCAATAATAATTACTCTTCTGTTTCTTCTTCCTCTTCCTCTTCTTCAATCTCCGGCTTATCTAACTCTCTGCCATAAATCTCAGCTAGATTCTTAAGGAATTCTACATGCTCCTCAGTAAATTGCTCTGGCAACAATCTCCATCTCCAGTTCTGACCTACACTAGAAGGCAAGTTCATTCTTGCGGAGTTGTCCAAACCTAAAATATCCTGCATCTGCATAATTGCCACATCAGCAGTACTTGCATAGGCTGCACGAATGATTGCATTAGGAACTTCTTCCTTAGTACTTACATTTAAGTAATCATACGCAGATTGCATATCTTCTTCTTCTTTTTCTTCAAAGTAACCTACTAATGTTTCATTATCATGTGTTCCACCATATACAATCATGTTACTATTCTTATAAGTATGTGGTAAATTACTATTAGTATTCACACCATCAAATGCAAATTGCATAATCTTCATACCAGGCCATCCGGTCTCTGCCATCAAGTCTCTTACACTTTGCACCACAATTCCTAAATCCTCAGCAATAATCTTTGCTTCTCCAATAGACTCGCTAATGGCATCTGTAAGCTTCTTACCAGGACCCTTCTTCCATGCACCTTCAATGGCTGTTGGACATGAACTTGGTATTCTATAATAACGCACAACCCCAATAAAGTGGTCAATACGTATTACGTCATATAATGTAGCATTGGCTTTCATTCTTTCACGCCACCAAGAGAAATCTTCTTTCTCCATAGCTACCCAATCGTACAATGGATTTCCCCATCTTTGTCCATCCGCTGAAAAACAATCTGGTGGCACACCTGCCACGTTAATTGGATTCTTACGTTCGTCTAATTCAAATAATCTGCCATGAACCCAAACATCTGAGCTATCCATTGAAACATATAGAGGAATATCTCCTATAATCTGAATTCCCTTCTCATTGGCATATTCTTTCAAATCATTCCACTGTTCATAGAACTTGAACTGACAGAACTTCCAAAAATCCACATCTTCTGCTAATTCTTTCTTGTATTTCTTAACTGCAGCGTCCTCTCTGTACTTAATATCATCATCCCAGAGACTCCACTCCTTATTATCAAAATGACACTTAATGGCCATATATAAACTGTAATCATCTAACCAGTATGTGCTATTATCACAAAATTCTTTATAAGCATCTGTATCTTTATGTTTACTATTTTCAAATGCTTTTCTTAGCACATCAAAGCGATTCTCGTAGATAGTTGCATAAGCAATATCCGCTGGATCTTCGCCCCATTCCTTAGATTCTATGTCCTCTTTTGTAATTAACCCCTCATTTACCAAGTAATCCAAATCAATAAAATAAGGATTTCCAGCAAAGGCAGAAAATGACTGATAAGGACTATCTCCAAAACTTGTTGGTCCTAAAGGAAGCACCTGCCAAAATGTCTGTTGTGCTTCTACAAGGGAATCTACAAACTTATATGCCTCTTTTCCAAATGTTCCAATTCCATAATTGGATGGAAGACTACTTATAGGAAGGAGGATTCCCGCTCCTCTACCAAGACTTTGTACACATTTATTCATCCGCATTACTCTCCATTTATACATAAAATGTAATTATTATTCACATTTTCGAAATCTATTTGATAAACTTTCGAAAAAACTAAATATATAGTAGCTCAAAATTCCCCATTTGTCAATAACTTTTTTGCTATCTCATAGTGATTTTTTATAGTCTGACTCCTAAATTTTCACGTTGTTTTGTAATATTTTGCACAAAGAACTTTCGTTTTTGTGTTTTTTCACTCAAACTTCCATATAATTTTACCAAAATGAGCCCTTTTTCTCCTTTTCTTTCCTTTTTCAATTTTTAAAACAGCTGTAACATTTTATCTTTTCACTTTTTCTCTCTAATTATCCAGACTTTTTTCTCCGAAATTAATATTAATACTAAGATATTTTACATGCTATATATAAGGGGGATTTTTATGAAGCAAAAGGAAAAAATTTCATTAATTTTATCAGTACTTTTAGCTATTGGTTCTTTGTTTCAAAGCACCATATGTTCTCAAAATCAGATCATTAAACATTCATCCAATGTGGTTTATGCCAATAACTTACAAACCGCCTCAGGTGGTGCTATTAGTACACCGGTAACTAACACTCCTGCTATTACCGCTACGCCTATGACCAGTGTTGTTCCTACAACCAAAAGTCCTATAGCAGCCAACACACCTACACCTATTGTTACCAAGCTTTTTATTGAATACATTGGAAAAGATATTACCAAGCCTGTGACTCTTACCAAGAACGATTTTTTGGTTACTGCTCAGTATAAGGATAATACTACGTCAACCATATATGACTATGAATTTACTTCTCTTACAGATGTTACCATGCCGGGAGATACCTCTATTACTGTGTCCTATCAGGGTTTCTCAGCCAGTTGTACCGTCAGCTATGTTAAAGAAACGAACAAGAATTATTATAACATTACCTTTGACAGCAATGGTGGAAGTGCAGTGCCTTCCATATTAGGAATTGCACCTAATTCTACTGTTTCCCTTCCTAACATACCAAAAAGAGAGGGATATTGGTTTCGCGGGTGGTACCTTTCCGATTCCCCAGAACAGGAATTTGATGAGAATACCAAAATTCTAAAAGACTATGCACTTTATGCCAAATGGGAAAAGAAGGAGAATCCAAAAAAAGATACCATGACTTCTACTATCGCTTATAGTATATTAGGAGGTTTTATTTGCAACGTAACTGTAGATCTTACTGATCAGAATTATGGTTACCATGTAAAACCACGGGTGGAGGAGATTAGCAACACTGATGTATCTGCTGCAGCAAAGCAAATCTCTAAAACCAGCGACTATTTTGCATTTTATTTTGACGTGGAGGATCTAAGCTACAGCACAACAAAGCCTTTGAAAACCTCTGTTACTCTTCCAGCATATTTTAATCCAGCCAATGTACAGGTATTATATTCACCGGACGGTATTCGTATACTTGGTACTTGCCACGGGGAGACATCAGAAACAGAAGACTACACATTTAGTGTTTATTCTTCGGGAATTTATATCATCATGCAGGTACCCGAAGATGAATCGGGTTCCTCTGATAAGGTAGATACTTCTCCTATACCAAGTATTTCTATCTCCCTACCATACGAGATTAAATTAAATTCCCAAGCTGTAGCTAGTGTAACTTATACAAATTTTGATATTTTAGGAATGGAGCCTTCTGAGATTACTTTTATTTGGAATAGCAACAATCCTTCCGTTGCATCCGTTGATGACGAGGGAATTGTAACCGCCAACAAAGCAGGTACCGCTACCATAACCCTTACTTCTGAGGATGGAACACTTTACACAGCCTATACAGTTATTGTTCCACCAAAGGTTGTGTTAGCCAAATCCATTAAAGTTAACAAAACTCAGTTCACCATAAAGAAAGGGAAAACAGCGAAAATTGTAGCTTCTGTTAAACCAACAAATGCAACAACAAAGACATTACAATATACCTCCAGTAACAAGAAAATTGCTACTGTAAATTCCAAAGGAAAAATCAAAGCAAAGAAAAAGGGAAGCTGTACTATTAAGATAAAAACCACTGATGGTACGAAAATCACAAAAAAAATAAAGGTTACTGTAAAATAGGAAATAAAAAAAGGGGCAGTCGCAATCATGATTTAATAAATCCTCATTGCAACTGCCCCTTTCATAATAAGACTCCCAAAATTAATCGTGCCCCCAACCGCTTTGGGAATTCCACTCAGGATCATACTTTTCAATCCACTCTCGCTCTGTACTTCGACATTCTTCTCTAGAATTTAACGTAACCCATGAAACAGTAATCTGATCCCTATGCTCATAAATAAGTCTTGCAGAAGTATAATGTGCGGTCGTACCATTATAATATTGTACCATTCTTTTTCTGATACCATCCTCCGCTTTTCCTACATACTTTAACCCATTGTAATATATTTTGTAACACCCCATTGCATTGGGAGCATTCTTGGTTGCGTCTTTTAAGCTTGGACGCCCCATCAAACTAGATAATAATCCCATATTATCCCCCCCTATTTAACATGCCTACTTGCATTTGCTCTAATTGTATCTAACTTGCTTTCCACTTCCTCAATTTGCTCTGACGACATCCTATATCTATTCTTTTCTAATTTTCTTTCTACCTCATCACATCTTCTCAGAGCATTTCTAGAAGTCTCTTCTACTTTTCGATTATACACCTGTTTCTGTTTCTCCAAACCACTAGCCAATCCACTTACTAAATCACCAAAAATCCCCATAATAATTCCTCCCTTTTTAACATTTACTAGATGTTATTAATGACTTAATCTGAATTATCCGTAAAATGCGCAGACAATGTACTCTCTACAGCGGTTCCTGACCCTTATCATACAAATACTGGTTCGCCTGTTGCAATGTATATTTCTGATAGAGGGCATACATAATATATGCATCACGTTTCACCCTCGGATACAATCGCTCCTCTTTCCCATAATACAACAAACGTTCTGTCTCCTCTACTGTCAATGAAAAACCAAAGGCTATTTTCAGCAGATTGGATCTGCTAGGATTTTTTTTCCCTTGAAAAATTTGATATCCATATACAACATCCATATCTGCGCCAGCAATCACCTCTTTTTTACTGCAACCATGTACATGAAGCAGTTGTTCTAAATATTGTGCCAGAGAATATTCCTGTAATTCTTTTTCATTCTCTACCATCCACTTTTCCATGTCCTTGGTCTTTGCAATTTCATTTTTCAACTCGTTCGTTGTTTTCATTGTAGTCTCCTATTCTTCCGTTGACATTTTTGCAATAATAGATCCGTCCGTTTCAAAAGCTTTTTTCATGTCCGTTTTTTCATTTTCCACATCAAAAACCATCCAATTCACTAAATTTTGTATAGCATCAATAGAAAAATCTCCCATGCCACCCCCTCTTTAATCCAATGAATCTATATACCAAATTATACCATTTTCATAAGTATTTTGTCTTATGCTGACAGCATACTGTTAATTACTTTTATTTTTCCCTGGACAAAGCGTGCAAACTCGTCAGCAACACTACATCTTCTCATTCGTCTGCATGCTTTAGTCGCAACCAATTAGCTACGCAGTACATCTTCTATACCAATTCGTGGTCATCCTCACGGATCGTTTTTTGCTTTATAGGACGAGCTTTCTACAAAACAAAAAAATCAGTAATATTGTTGCAATTACCGATTTTTCTTGTACAATCAAATTGTTTTTCATTAGGTTAGTGTAACAGAAATCCCTGCTGCCACGTCTCCAAATTCAATATAGTACGAATACACCCCTGTGGTTTTATCTTCCCAAAATTCTTTCTTAATAAGGATACCATCCTCTACTATCTCATAATACTCTTCCTGCATCCTAGGTACATTTTCTTCTCTTGAAAAAATACCTACTACTTTTCCTTTTGCACTGTTCCATGTAATTTCAATCTTGATATCTTCCAAATCATCCCTCGAAACTACAAAATTATTTTCAAGAATTACAGGTTCCACATATACAGTGTCCCTAACACATAAGCAAAGGGATGTTTCTCCTGCTGATAGACCATCCTTAGCACCATAAGAAAGTGTATAGTTCAAGTAAGTACCATCCTCTATATTTTGAAATAATTCATCTTTCAACACAATCGTTTTCTTTTCTTCATCGTAACGAAAAGCATCTGCTGGAACTACTTCTTTTGTTTCTTGGTTTACTAGTTTTTTCACTGGTCGATCAAATAAATTTATCAGTTTCAGACAAATATCACCTGGTTCATCAAATAAATATTCATAAAATCCCGGAATAAACTGTGCTGTAACATCAGATGATAACAAACCCCTGCCTTCCACAGATAAAAAATCAATAGACAGTGTTACATCTCCATAATCAACCGTAATGGTATATTGAGAATTTGTAACTAATTTATCTAGATATTCGTTTGAAATATGTACATAATAAAATTCATCCTGTGTATAAAATTTTTGATCCACAATATCCACACGAGTACTGTTATTTTTCTGCACTCTGATTTCCTTTATGGAACGTTCTCCAATCAAGTGCATATAAATAGCAAAAGGTGTTCGTTCCGGCTCATCTTTCAAATAATAGAATACCGCTTTTTCCTCCTGCGAAGTTTCTTCATTATAACTGGTAAACGAATATTCTTTCACATTTCCTGTGTAAGCCGTATCCTGCATATTATTTGACATAGGTTTCATGGTACTACGATATACGGTAACACAACCAATCAGCAAGCCACAAATCAACATTCCCCCACAAACGGCATACGCCACACGCTTCTTCCCTAGCATGGTATATGCCTGTAAATCTTTTTTTAATTGGTGTACTGTTTTATATCGATTCTGTGGGTCAAACTTGGTACACTTGTCAATGATTTTTTTCAATTCCTTGTGTACGTGTGCATTCTTTTTCCACACTTTTTGCTCTTCTCCCTTTGGGTATGGCTCGTGTAAAAGCAACTCATATAACACGCTCCCAATGGAGTAAATATCACTTCGCATATCGGATTGTAAATACCCATACTGTTCCGGAGCTGCATAGCCTTCCGTTCCCAGCAATTTGGTATCCTGCTTGGCATTCCTCTTATAGGTACGGGACGCATCAAAGTCAATAATCCGTACAATTCCATCCTCCGTCACTAAGAGATTTTCCGGTTTCAAATCTCTATGAATGACTTGTGGATCCTGTTCGTGCAATACTTGTATTCCTTCACAAATCTGAATGACCAGGTTTACAATCTCCCTCTCTGTAAAATTCTTTTCCCTTACATATTTGTCAATCTCTGTGCCATCCACATATTCTTCCAATACAGATAAGATACCATCTTTTTCTTCTATCTCATAAATCTGTGGGAGATGTTTATTTTTTAGTTTTGCAATACTCTGGTATACTTCTTTCTCACCATACTTTTTCTCTTTTAATACAAGTGGAGCATCAAAACTTTCCACTTGTACTAGCCAGATATGGCTTTTTTCGTTTTTTGATATACATACAATTTTATTATAATTCATCTTTTTCTTTCCTTCTAATATCATCCACTTTTTCCGCCACATTATCTCCACTTATTTATGATACGGTTCTCCATCCACAATACCATCTTCTACAATGGTTCCATAGTATTCTTCATTTACATATTTTACCGGGTTATAGGTATAATCTATATATCCATCAGGACTGCTGATTAATTTTATCTCTTCATTCAAATCATGCATTCTCTTATCCAAGGTTGCTGTTATTTCCGAACAGACTTTTAATTCTTCTCTAATATGTTCCGGTGCATTCCCCTCAAACTTGTAGTATATCTTATGTTCTAAGCTTGCCCAAAAATCCATGGCAATGGTACGAATCTGTATCTCTACTTTAGTTTCCGTCATCTTGTTAGACAAGAAAATAGGAATCGCTACTATCATATGATAACTTCGGTATCCGTTTGGCTTTGGATTCATAATAAAATCCTTTACTTTTAATATCTTTACATCACTTTGTTTAGAGATTGCATTGGCAATGCGATATATATCTGATGTAAAGGAACAAATAACCCGAATACCTGCTACATCATTAACATATTTAATTATATTTTCTACCGTAAGCTCTCTCTGATCTTTTCTAAGCTTCTTTGCAATACTTTCAAATGATTTGATACGGGAAGTAATATGTTCAATGGGATTATACTGATGTTCCACCTTAAACTCATTTGATAGTATTTGTAGTTTTGTGTCTATTTCTTTCAATGCCGAGTCGTACAATAACAAGGCATGATTCCATTCTTTGGTCTCATCTCGAAACATAGGTAAATCCATAAAAACCCCTCTTTTCTTTTGCAGAAATCCTATTTATGCACATCCTCACGGAGCGTTTTTTTCTTTATAGAACGAACTTCCAAATAAAGAAAAAACAGGGCTGTTACAGTCCCACCGCAACAGCCCTTCTTTTTCCTATAACATTTTGTTAATCATTTCCTCAACACTCTTTGCAAATGCTTCAGACTTCTTATCTGCATCTTCCAATGAGCTTCCAACTACTCCAAAATAGAACTTAATCTTTGGTTCTGTTCCTGAAGGTCTTGCACACATCCATGCATTATCACTTAAATCATAATACAATACGTTAGAACTTGGTAAACCGGTAGATGTTACTGCACCAGTAGCCATATCCTTTACTGT
>JAFQAU010000158.1 GCA_017399885.1 Lachnospiraceae bacterium | reverse complement strand
TATTAAATATCATTTTCTGAAAGATAGTGATGCATTAACAGACGCAGATCGTGCATATTTTGATATAATTCTAGCAGAAAATATGAGGGAGGTTGATGCAACATCTGCGTTGTACCAGCTTTCGGATTATCTGCACCGCTATTATGATAAAAAAGTAATTATTCTCTTAGATGAATATGATACGCCGATGCAGGAAGCCTATGTGCAAGGTTTTTGGGATGAGATGGTAGAATTTACAAGGAGTTTGTTTAACTCTACCTTTAAAACGAACCCCTATATGGAAAGAGGTATTATGACCGGAATTACAAGGGTAAGTAAAGAATCTATCTTTTCCGATTTAAATAATTTAAAAGTTGTAACAACCACATCAAATGAGTATGCCACTTCTTTTGGTTTTACAGAGAAAGAAGTATTTACAGCATTGGAAACGTATGGATTTGAAACGGAAAAAGAAAAGGTAAAAAAATGGTACGATGGATTTATCTTTGGTAAATACAAAGATATTTATAATCCTTGGTCTATCCTGAACTTTTTGGATACAGGAGATTATACAACCTACTGGGCCAACACCAGCTCAAATAGCTTGGTTAGTAAACTAATTCGTGAAGGTGATGGTGCCATTAAAGAGCAGTTTGAGGAGTTGCTACAAGGCAGACATCTTCTTGTACCCATTGATGAGCAGATTGTATATAATCAGATAGATGATAACGAGGAGGCGATATGGAGTCTGTTGCTTGCCAGTGGTTATTTAAAAGTAATTGATTATGAACGTTTAGATGAGGTAGAGAGAGGCAGAAGGGCCTGTTATGAATTAGCACTTACCAATGGAGAGGTACAGCTTATGTTTGAAAGTATGGTAAGTGGATGGTTTGCAAAGCAACGATCTACGTATAATCGCTTTGTTTCGGCTATGTTTTCAGGAGACCTAGATGCCATGAATGAGTATATGAACCAGATTACCTGTGAGATATTCAGTAGTTTTGATACTGGGAAAAGGGCTTCGAAAAAAGCACAGCCAGAGCGGTTTCCCTCTGTGAAAGCGACCACATCGAGTTTTAAAGAACAAAACTCGTGTGTCTGCTTTTACCATGGTTTTGTCTTAGGATTAATGGTAGAACAGCAGGCAGATTATATTATTACTTCTAACAGGGAAAGTGGCTTTGGCCGTTATGATATTATGTTAGAACCAAAGAAAAAAGAAAATCCGGCAGTGATTATCGAGTTTAAAGTCTTTCATGCCAAACGTGAAAAAACATTAGAGGATACGGTTGCATCGGCACTTGCACAAATTGAGGAAAGACAGTACGAGACTGGACTTATAGCGAAGGGAATCCCAGCAGAACGGATAAGAAAGTATGGTTTTGCATTTGAAGGGAAGAATGTATTGATTGGTAGTAATTAAGAGAAATAGAGAAAGTCCTACTTGTGGTCTAAAGGGTAAAAGTGTATGGGAAATATTTTAAATTCAGAAGGACAGTTACAATTATTTCGAGGACGGTATGAAGGCAGTTATTTTGTTGATAAGTCTGAGATTTTAGAAAAATTAAATAAAGTAATAGGAAAAGTGGATGAACAATATATCTGCATCACCAGACCGAGACGTTTTGGAAAGACTGTGATGACCAATCTTATTAGTTCTTATTATGCAAAAGGGTTAGAATCAGCTGTGATTTTTGATACCCTAAAGATTGCAGATAAAGTGGATTATAAAAAACACCTCAATCAGCACAATGTAATTTCGTTGTACATGGCGGAACAACCAAGAGTATGTGAGGATATAGATTGTTATCTTTCTTATCATGAAAAGAAGATTTTGAAAGAATTAAAACGTGGATTTCCAAATTGTGAATTAGATGCAGATATGGAATTATGGGATGTCTTAGAAGAAATTTTTTATGAAACTAGAGAAAGATTTATTTTTATTTTGGACGAATGGGACAGTTTTTTTCATAATGATTTTTATACAGAAGAGGGTGCAAAGAAATATCTGACTTTTTTGAAAAATCTGTTAAAAGACCGTCCTTATGTGGAGCTTGCCTATATGACAGGTGTGTTGCCGATAAAAAAATATTCCAGTGGTTCCGAATTAAATATGTTTGATGAATTCTATTTTCCTACGGATACTATTTATGATACCTTTTTTGGCTTTACCGAAGAAGAAGTCAAAGAATTATGTGCTAAAAACAAAAAATACGATGGAACAATCCAGTATGCACAGCTTGCAGAATGGTATAACGGTTATTATACATCGAAAGGTGATAGACTCTATAATCCACGTTCCATTAACAAAGCACTGAGCCAAAATGCAGTAAAAGACTATTGGACGGAGACTGGTCCTGGAACTGAGATTTTGGAACTTGTGAAAAACAATGTGGATGCGGTGAAAGAGGATATTTTAAAAATGGTAGCAGGTGAAAAAATATATTTTCCATTACGATATTTTAAGACAGAGTTAAATAAATTAGATACTAGGCAGAATATTCTATCGGTTATGATTATTTTTGGATTTTTGTCTTATTATGATAATTATGTCAGTATTCCAAATAAAGAATTAATGAAAAAATTTGAGAAAGCTTTGGAAGATAACAGTATGTGAAGACGGAGAAATGAATTGCAAACAGAATGTGCTTGTGGTGGGGATGTCATATGATAAGACAAGTGGAATGCATCGATGTG
>JAFQAU010000157.1 GCA_017399885.1 Lachnospiraceae bacterium | reverse complement strand
TTACAACCAGACAAAGGTGAAGAATAGTACCAACCCAAAAATCTTCCGACCTTATATGCCCGTAAAGAGGTAAGAGTACGGTTGGCTTCACCTCTGAAACCGTCGGTACCGAAATATTTGTTTTGATAATTTTCTAATTGATGGAATATACCTATTATATTTACAATTTTCTATATACAATTTCTATGCCATTCAATAGATGTTTTGCAGCTTGCTTGTTTTTTAAACGGTAAATTAAATGATACATTATATTGTCAAGTGATTCATCAGCATGTTCTGTAATTATGAGCTTATATGTCATATTTTGTCCTCATTTCTTGTAATGCAATGTTAGCAACTTTTACTTGACCGCTTTTTATTTGATTCTTAGAGATTTCAATATTCCTATACATAGAAATTTGATGCATGGTACTTTCATAAATTTCCATACTCACAATTACCATATTACCATAGCCATTTTTTGTGATATAAATTGGCTCGTTTGCTTTATAGTACATATCGTATTGGTTGATTTTTTACATGAAAGTTAACTATTATTCCATTGTCAAAGAATAGTTTTCTTTATTATACTTATATTGTGTTAGAAAAGGAATGACCTTATATACACAAACATAGGGACAGTATGAAAAGAGGGGATGAAGATGCTGACAATAAGAAATTTAACAAAACAATACAAAGGAAGCAATAAAGGTGTTACGGATATTAATCTTGCCATTGAAGCCGGAGATATCTATGCTTTCATTGGTCATAATGGAGCAGGAAAAACCACCACATTAAAATGCGTTGTTGGTATTCACGGATTTGACAAAGGAGAAATTCTGATTAATGGAACATCCATGAAAGAAAATCCATTCCTTTGTAAGCAACAGATTGCTTATATTCCGGATAATCCGGATTTGTATGAATATTTGACCGGTATTCAGTATTTGGATTTTATAGCAGATGTGTTTGAAGTATCGGTAGCAGATAGAGAAGAACGGGTGAAAAAGTATGCAGATGCTTTTGGTATTACAAATGCTCTTGGGGATTTGATTTCTTCCTATTCTCATGGAATGAAGCAGAAATTGGCAATTATTTCTGCATTAGTTCATGAACCGAAATTACTGATTTTAGATGAGCCTTTTGTGGGATTAGACCCAAAGGCAGCAGTAGTTTTGAAAAATATTATGAGAGAACTTTGTGAAGCCGGTGGAGCCATTTTCTTTTCTACTCACGTACTTGATGTGGCAGAAAAATTGTGCAATAAAGTAGCAATGATTAAGGATGGTGTGTTAATAAAAGCAGGAACCATGGAGGAAGTTGTAAAACAGGGAGAGACTTTGGAATCCATTTTTATGGAGGTGGCGTGCGATGATAAAGCAGATTAAAAGTCTAACCAAGCTTCAATTAAAGAATTTATATGGGCTGAATGTAGTTCGGTTTACAAAAGATAAAAAGGAAAAAACAAGAAAAGCTAGCTTACTTATTATTTATATTTTTCTTATTCTTATGGCATGTGGTTACATAGGAATGGCAACCTTTGGATATATTACTCTTGGATTAGGTGAGATGATACCGGCATATTTGATTATGCTATCTAGTTTTATGATTTTATTTTTTGCCATATTTAAGGCGGGAAGTGTGATTTTTCAAAAAAATGCCTATGACATATTGTGTTCTCTTCCTTTATCGCAAACTGCTATTGTAGTCAGTCGTTTTATTCGTATGTATGTGGAAAATTTGTTGCTTTCATTTATAGTTATGGTATCAGGCATTTTGGTGTATGGTGTAATGGAAAGACCAGAGATTTCCTTTTATCTGATAGGGATTATAGTGACGCTGTTTATTCCGCTTATACCCATTACAATCGCTACTTTTTTGGGAGCAGTGATTACAGCGATTGCATCCAGAATGAAACATAAAAGCATGGTTAGTGCAATTTTAAGTATTTTACTATTTCTAGGTATTATGTTTGGAACATCACATTTGTCAGCAATGGAAGACGAATTTTCCGTGGAAATGTTGCAAAATCTTTTGGATAGGGTATTTTCGTTAATAGAAAGTATGTATCCACCTGCAATTTGGCTTGGAAACGCCATGTTAAGTGGTAATTTTTTGAACTGCGTTTTATGTGTGGTTGGTGCATTGCTTGTATTCGTTATAACAATGATGGTTGTTTCGGCAAATTTTCAGTGGATTTGCAGAGGTTTATACAGCATTCGTGCAAAGCATGATTATCAATTGGAAGGTCTGAAAAAACAGTCCGTTTTAAGAGCTTTATACGGGCGGGAGTTAAGACGATATTTATCCTCTAGCATTTATGTGACAAATACCATAATTGGGCCAATCATGGCGGTTTTATTTTCGGCATCGGTTTTGGTAATGGGAGTTGATAAGATGCAGCAATTTTTAGAAATTCCTATTAATATTAAGGGGGCGATACCTTTTGTCTTAGCCGGTATCCTTAGTATGATGCCTGCAACCAGTACATCCATTTCCATGGAAGGAAAAGAATGGTGGATTGTAAAAAGCCTTCCAATAAAAACAAAAGCTGTGTTGGATGGTAAGCTTTTGCTAAATTTAAGTATTATATTACCGTTTTTCTTAGTGTCAGAAGTGTTACTAACAATTGCCTTAAAACCTGATTTTATAGAGATGGTGTGGATGATGGCAATTCCAGCCATTATAACGTTGTTTGGTTGCGTATTTGGAATTGCAGTTAATCTGAAAATGCCGGTATTTAACTGGGAAAATGAAGTGACAGTTGTAAAACAAAGTGCATCATCAATGCTTGGTGGATTAGGTGGAATTATTATGGCACTATTGTGCCTGGTACCGGTTATTTTGGTTCCTACAGAATACGCAAGCCTGATAAGAGGAATGATTTGTGTTATGGTTGCTTCTTTGACTGCTTTTTTATATAGGAAAAATAGTATGGCGAAATTGCCTTAATATTGGGGTAACAGTTCTGTCAAAGACTGACCTGCTACGCTGTAAGTCCATGTGAAATTAGGTAAAGAAAGCCTGACCGACTTACAATTGGTAAAAAAACATATTGATACGTGGGCAATCACCAAAGGATTGCCCCTATCTAACTGTTACAAAAAAAAATAAAAAAATTTCAAAAAAGTTGTTGACATTATGAAATGTATGGTGTAGAATACTAAATGTGTTCGACGGAAGAAAACAATGAGAACACAAGGAATTATGCGCGAGTGGCTCAGTGGTGGAGTATCGCCTTGCCAAGGCGAGGGTCGCGGGTTCGAATCCCGTCTCGCGCTTTTTGTTTTTGGTTTTTTGCAAAAGATAATATTTTCTTTGAATAGTTGTAAGCCCAGATAGCTCAGTCGGTAGAGCAGGGGACTGAAAATCCCCGTGTCGCTGGTTCGATTCCGGCTCTGGGCATTTTAGATGAGATACTTTAATTGGTATCTCTTTTTTTACTTTATAGGATTAGGGTGTCAAAAGCTTGTATTTTTTTTAGCACTTGTCAAATTGCACAATTTAAGGCTACGATTTGTAGACGGTGTCCGT
>JAFQAU010000156.1 GCA_017399885.1 Lachnospiraceae bacterium | reverse complement strand
TCAATCATGTAATGAATATGGTCTGTATCTATTTCCATATATCTAATAATCACATTATGTTTTTTACATATGGATTCGGACAACGACTTTATATCACTGCTAATAGAATTTGACGATAGTAATCGCTTTCGATATTTGCAAACAAATATCAGATGATACTACAACAAATATTTACTATGGTTTTTAGATTTCCATTCGCCCATTACTTACAAATCTCCTTTACTTGATTTATCGGCAACAGACGATTGTTTTAGAACAATCTATCTATGATTGACGCATTCATCCACTCAGCTAAAGCTAACTGGATTTTTGCTAAATCTCTTTTAAATTCTGTCATGTCCTTCATACTTTGGAACACATTGCCAAAATATTCGTTTTGAGTGCCTAACTTAGAAGAATTCTCCTCAACCTGCATTGTAATCTCTCTAACATTATTCTGTACTCGTTCAATAACTGACTCTACTTCCTTTAATGACGCTTGAGTACTATTGGCAAGGTTACCAACTTCGGATATTTCCCGAAAAGGTCACCTGCTTTCAATAACTTTCCAGCTTCCGTTTCTATTTGCACCGATACGTTCCAGCTTGCCTTCTTTCTTTAAAGATGCTATGATTCTCTCAATCTGACGTCCTGACATATTCAACATTTCTGCTAATTGGTTGGCTGTTATCTTAGGATTATCTTTTAAAAGTAACAATATTTTTTCTTCTAAAATTATTCCGACATTTATTCCGACATTTATTCCGACATTATTGTTTGAATTCTGAGTGGCAACAATTTCTTTTAACATATCACAGATTATATTAAGCATAAATGCCACAAATATTGTAGATTCGCCAGCATTATTAGATTCATTTATTGCCTTATAATATGCCTCTTGATTTTCATGTATCATTATTTCCACCGGAAGCCAAGCAAAAAATTCTTTCCAATTTTGTAAAATCAATGTGTGCCATAATCTTCCCGTACGTCCATTTCCATCAGCAAACGGATGAATAAATTCAAATTCGTAATGAAAAATGCAGGATTTAACCAATGGATGCATATTAGAAGTTCTTAACCATGCAAATAATTCCTGTATTAATGATGGTACATAGTTTGCCGGTGAACCTGCATGTATTAAAATATGTTCACCAGTATATACCCCGGCGTTTCCACTGCGGAAAACTCCTGACTCCTTTACCAATCCATCCGTCATAAGTTTATGAGCTTTCAGCAAATCATCTACAGAATACATATTCAATTTCTGAAGTTCTTCATAGGCTTCATACGCATTTTTTACCTCTCTGATTTCAGCAGGCGGTGCCAGCACTCTTTTTCCATCAAGAACGTCTGTTACCTGATTTAAAGTCAGTGTATTCTGCTCTATTGCCAATGATGAATAAATTGTCTTAATTCTATTTTCACGACGTAATTTAGGGCTAGTTGATAAATTATTATGAGCAGTAATCTGTCCCACTAGTTCACCAATTTCAATTACCATATTCATAATTTCTTCCGTCATGGAAAAGGGTGGAGTATAATTATCTGACATGCTTTACTTCCTTTCATAATTTTCTTTACTATTTTGCTATCATACCATAGAACCCTACCTTCCGCAACGTTATAACGATTTCAAATAATCGCAAGTTTTAAGAAACACATTATACACCACGAAGTCTTGCTTCAATATATGGTGCTGTGTATAAAACAACAGAGCGTATTACTGAAATTTATCTCTCAGCATCAGCTATCAATACAGCTCTACATGGTGAACAGTCCGCACCTGATAAATTCAGCGGCGCAGCACTTAAAAAATAAACCCCTTCCGGCACCTCTGACAAACGAATTCCTTCCAACAAGATAACATTAGCACCCAGAAGCACAAGATGTACTGCCATTGACGCATTTTGTGGCCCGACAGTCTGCGGTTCGTTCCCAAAAAGTAAAATATCTGAAGATGCAAATACCTTTGCTGCTTCTAATGATACTTCGATTTCTCCTTTAATCAGAATTCTCTTTGTCGCTTCTGTGTTCTGTTTTTTCGCTTTTTCAATTATTTTTAGAGCATCATCGCCAGTAACAATCCCATGATGTTCTGCTACATAAGTCATTCCTACAAATGCCTCTAAACATATCTCATCCACTGTTTTTCCATCTTTAATAAAATGAAATGGTGCATCTATATGCGTGCCGTTATGTGCACACATATTAAATGCCGTCAAATTATAAACTTCACCTTTTCCCATTGATTTAAGCACCTTTTTCTTCGGTGTCGGGTCGCCGGGATACACCTGACAACTAAAAACCTCTTGGGAAATATCGTAGATTTTCATTACTTATCCTCCACTACAACTTCAAATTTTCTGTTGCCTATAAAATGGAATTTGAAAATTCATTAAATAGGCATTTCGTATAATTCTTTTTTCTATTTTACTATTACCGCAACTGCACATGGTATCCTTCCGTTAATCAATGTATATTCCACGTTTTGATATCCTGCATCTTCTATAAATTTCTTGTAAGTTTCAAAAGTAAACTGCCTTTTGAAATCTACACCTACTTTTCCTACTGTACTTGCAAACCCACTGGTCTTACCGCTGTCATTTTTATTCATATATGTGGGAATAATTATTCTTCCACCCTTACGACAAACTCTGTCAAGTTCTGCTAATGCCTTATAGGGTTCATCTAACAGATGTATTACATTTGCTGCAACTACCACATCAAAAGTCTCATTTGGATATTCTATCTGCAAAATATTACCTTTTTTGAATTCAATATTATTATATTGACTATGCTTCTTACTCGCTTTCTTTAACATTTTTGCGGAAAAATCAGTGGCCACAAGCTTTTTACACTTTTTTCCAATAATTCCACTTAATAACCCCGTTCCACAAGCACACTCAAGCACCTCTTCTGTTTCAAAAATTAATTCCCCAATCCGTTCACACAATCCTTTGTGAGTCTTTTTATTAATGATATTTGTAAATATATCATATACACCTGCTACATTATCCCAAAACATAAATGTGTCCTCCAAATAAAAATTTATAAAATAACTCTAGCAGTTACGGAATATCTTGCATACTCTAATATGTGATTCTAATCTATCTACTTCTTACTCTTATTTCTAAAACCAAGAAATCCCCCATCTTTTTATATGAATATTTAATCATGTGTTTAACTATTTGTCAAGGCCTTTTCTCCTTTATCAGCTCTTCCCCTCCTTTGTACAGACGTACTGTTTCTTTCTCTCTTCCACCATCTTTCCAAACCACTCCACCATGTTAGCGTCTGTATGAGAGAAAAAAGCACGCTGCTCCTTATCAAAAGATGCTATTCTTTCCTTATCCACTGCTGACAAATTAATTTCTATGCAGCTTTGCTTTTACTTCTTTTAACTTTAGCATTTTTATTTTTCCATATAAATTTCTTTATCATTGCGATCCACTTCAAACTCTTCTGACGATATTCGAATCAACCTCGTTCCCACAGGGCTGTTTATGTATTTCCAAATAGTCCTATCATACTGCATTACCGCATGTATACTCATCAATTGGATATTTCGACAGTCTTCTATATATTCTTCATCCTCATTACCTGCCATAAACGACCATCCACTATCATTTTCTCTTACAGCTTTGTCACGACACATATATCCAATTTTCCATCCCTCATTCATGATTTTCTTGGAAACATAAGCAATTTGTCCCAACAATTCCTTTCTCTCTTTCATATCATCATAATAATGTGCATTTGAAAGGAACTCCTCTATCTTAGTAGCATCCGGTTCTAAGTCTGTGTCTATCTTTTCAATGCTTTCATCCCATATTCTCTTATCATCCGCTTCGTTCCTAAACACAATTGCCAAAGATAAAACTTCATCTTCTGTTACATCTATATAGGATTTAATCTCCTGAATAACCGTTTTTCCTCTCTCTCCATAAACATATATCAATAACGCACCGTTTTTGTAAAGTGTGGTTTTAACAGCCCCCATATTATTTTCGTCATTATAAAACATCATTAAATCGGATATTTTTTCATTTACATACCAATCAAACTCCGTTCCATTTTTTCCATTCATATAGAAAATAGTACCATTATCTTCCAAATCACCATAAGGAGTATCTGGTATGTATTTTTCAATGCAATCCATCATTATTTTTTTTATCTCAAAAAGAATTTTATTCATTTATCCATCTCCAAATTCATCTTTTTTGTAACAATTTTATTCATTGCATGACAATGCTTCATTCCATTCTCATGTTCAACATTTTTATTCTTTCGCTATTTTTCTGCTTCCACTCTACACGTTATCCTGTCGTAACGTCTCAATAATATTCTGCTTCTTAATCTGCCCCAGTGAATACTGCATAATCCCCCCAAGTAACAATACCACAGCAACCACAGAAATGAAAACACCTTTCCATGGATAGTGATATGGCATTTCCATCATTCCCAAAAACTGATCATACAGTAGATAAGAAAGAATCGAACCTGCTATAACACCAATCACT
>JAFQAU010000155.1 GCA_017399885.1 Lachnospiraceae bacterium | reverse complement strand
CTAATAGGCGACGGAGCAAAATGGGCGAAATCGACGTGTCTGTGGTGCTTGGCTGACACGGACACCGTCTACAAATCGTAGCCTTAAATTGTGCAATTTGACAAGTGCTAAAAAAATACAAGCTTTTGACACCCTAATCCTATAAAGAAAAAAATACTGCTTACAGGTCAAATAAATGACTTGTAAACAGTATTTTTTTATTAACAATTTATATAAATCTACGCATTACCGGGCTGACCGTATAAAAGAGTATAACAGGAATGGTTCATTTATCTTTCTTTTGTTATACTTCCAATCTCTTCTACATCTTCCTGATTTTCTGTTTCTTCTGGTTCTACCGGTGTTTCTGTTTCCACTGGCTGCGCAGGTGCTTCTGTCTCTTGTGGTTCCTCTGCTTCAGGCGTAGGATCTTCTACCACTTCTCCTTCTTCCCAATCTTCTGTTTCCTCTGGTTGTTCTGTTTCTTCTATTTCCGGTTCCGTGGTTTCTTCCAATTGTTCCATTTCCTCCGGCTCAATAGTTTCATCCGGTTCCTCTGTCTCCTTAACCACTTCATCTTTCTCTGATTTTTTCCCATAATATTCACTTTTCAGATTGGCATATTCCACATTGGCATGTATTTGCTCCATAAATGTTTTCCATATTCTTCCAGGATATGTACTTCCATATAAATCCGAAACAGGACGTGGAGAATCGTATCCTACCCACACCGCTGTTGTATAATATGCTGTAAATCCACAGAACCAACCATCTTTTTTATCATTGGTGGTTCCTGTTTTTCCTGCACAAGCTGTATTGTATAAACGCAATCCGGAACCTGTACCTCCACTTTCCATAACACTTTCCAAGGAGCTTGTCATCATATGTGCTGCTTCTTTGGAATATATTTGTTTTTCTCTTCCTATGTTTTTGTATATTAGATTATCCTTTGAATCTGTAATTTTTTCTATACACGTAGGTTCCCTAAAATATCCTTCATTTTCTATTGTTGCAAAACCCGATGCCATTTCCAACGGACTCACACCATTGGTTAATCCCCCTAAAGAGGATGCCGGGTAATAATCATTTTGCACTATATTACTAAATCCCATATTTAACAGATATGATAAACCTACTTTCGGTGTAATTTCCTCAAATAATTTCCACGCAATTACATTTTTTGATTTCTGTACTGCTGTACGTATGGTTATCTTCCCTGAATACACCCCATCTGAATTTCTCGGTCCTCCCTCAAATCTCTGATCATTCACAATGGAAGAAGGCGTATATCCACTTTCAAAAGCAGGCGTGTATACAACTAACGGTTTTATGGAGCTTCCAGGCTGACGATAACTTTGAAATGCTCTATTTAGGGTATAACCATCAGATTTCTGTTTTCTTCCTCCAACAATCGCAACCACTCGTCCAGTTTTATTGTTAATACAAACCGCCGCTCCCTGCATCTGGTATATTCCTTTATCTGTTTTCTCTGTAAAGCCACTTAAAGTTTCATTTACAGCATTTTGTAATTTTTTCTGCTTTGACATATTGATTGAGGTAAAAATATGATAACCTCCAGAATACATGGATTGCTCACATTGTTGATACAAGGACTCATAGTTATCCATATAAGCTTCTCTCTCTGCATCAGAGGAAAAATCGTATCTAAACTGGAATCCCTGACTTTCCATAAGTGCACGCACAGCACAGTATCTTACAAAGGTTTCCACATAATCCTGTTTTGCAACAGCTTTCATTTTTAGTGTAATCTCTTCATCCTTACTGGCTTGGTACTCTTCTATGAGAATCTTCCCATCATCTAACATGTTTTTCAATATTAAGTCTCTACGCTCCATGGTATTTTCTATATTATTGGTAGGATCGTACTTTGTTGGTCCGTTTGGAATTGCACACAAAAATGCAACCTCCGATAAGGACAATTCATGCACATCTTTTCCAAAATATCCTTTACTTGCCGCCTGTATTCCATAATATCCGTTAGCAAAATATATATTATTAATGTAAAATTCTAAGATTTGTTCCTTTGTATATTTCTTCTCCATCTCCATAGCGTAAAACATCTCTTTTATTTTACGGTTCATTGTTTTTTCCTGTGTGATGAACACATTTCGAACTAACTGCTGTGTAATGGTACTTCCACCTTGTGTAAATTCACCATGCTTTACATATTGTAAGGCAGCTCTCATTATGGCCAGATAATCCACACCTGTATGATCATAAAATTTCTTATCTTCTATGGATATAAAGGCTTGTTTTACATACTCTGGAATTTCGTCGCTAGTAAGATAATATACATCTTTTGCACCTTTTAATTGAGATATTATTTTTCCATTGGTATCATATATAACGCTTGTTTCTGTTTGACGGAATGTATCCTCCGTCGATGACCACACCTCTAACTTTGCTTCCTGTTGCATGGCAATCAAATCTTTTCCATATGTAAAATAGAATACAATACCTCCCACAAAAACTACAGAAAGAAGCACAAGCAATGTAATCTTTAATGTCAGCAAGAATCTACGCAAAGCCGGATTCTTAATTCTACTACTCTTTTTCTTCATAATCTATACCAAGTCTATTCGGATACTACATTTTCTGTAACAGTTCATGTTATAGCATCTTTTTCATCACAAATCTTTTTTTAAAAGAATTTGCCAACTTTATCCTTTCTTTTTTATTTCATTTTAATAACTTTTTATAGGCAACACAATGCGAAAACAGGTTCCTTTTGTATATTGACTCTTTACCTGTATGGTTCCCGCATGCTTTAATACAATTAATTTTGCTATGGATAATCCTAATCCATGTCCACTTACTTTTCCATTTCTTACATGGTCAGAGCGATAAAAACGGTGAAATACATTATCCATATCCTTTTCATCCATACCCAATCCTGTATCGGCAATGGTTATGACACAATTTTTTCCTTCTCTCTCACAACCTAGGTATATGGTGTCCCCCTTCTCCGTATATTTTACTGCATTTTCAAACAGCACACGTACCGCTTCTTTTATGGTTTGCTGATCTCCGTATAAAATAACGGAGTTTATATCTAATGGTTCAATGTTTTTATCTTTTACCATTATCTTTCCTTCTTTTAGCATTTCTTCCACTAGTTTTCCCACATCAAATTTCTTCTTTTTTAATTTTAATGTTTTTTTATCGTGTCTTGACAAAAATAATAGCTTCTCTACTAATTCTTGCATAGACTTAGCTTCATTTTTTATAGCATCTACTGATTCTTCTAAAATTTCTACATCTTTTGATCCCCACCGGTCTAACATATTTATATACCCCTGTACTACAGCGATTGGAGTTCGAAGCTCATGGGAAGCATCTGAAACAAACTGCTTCTGTGTTTCATAAGATAACTCTAAACGATCCAGCATGCTATTTATGGTAGAGGCTATCTCTTTTAACTCATTTTGTGTTCCTTCTACATTTAGTCTTTCATTTTCCAAATTATTTATGGTTATTCTGTTCGTACTTTTTATAATATCTTTCATATATTCTGTTATGCGATGGATGTTTTTTTTGGATAATTCTGTCACTATAAACATGCCTACTAAATACAACACGATTGCCATTTTATAGATGTCTGTCAATATTAAATCATATTCCCTCTCTTTATAATGAAATATTATCCTCATTTGTTCCAGTTCACTATGATACAAAATATACCCTATTGGTACAAATACAATAAATCCACATATCAAGGTCAGTAGTACATATCTTGCTGATATTTGAAGCTCAACAGACATATGTATTTTACTTTCCAACTCCCTTTTTTTCTTTAGTACGGGCAGGATTGTTTTTTGAAGAAATGCTCTTATTTTCTCAACCGTCTTATCACTCATCTTTTACTATATACCCCACTCCGCGAACTGTATTTATAATCTTTTCTCCAAATCTATCATCTATTTTCTGTCTCACATAACGTATGTACACATCCACTACATTAGTATCGCCTAAATAATCATATTCCCATACATTACTTAGCAATTCCTCTCTAGAGACTGCCACATTTCTATGCTGTATTAAATAATGCAGAAGCATAAATTCCTTCTTAGTTAATGCCACCTGCTCCTGTCCGTAAAATACTTCGTATTTATTGGCATCTAACTTCAATTTTCCTACTATATAAACTTTTTCATTATTTTCCTCTTTTGATTGTGTTTTTCGACTTAGTGCAACTCGAATCCTCGCCAATAACTCTTCTATAGCAAATGGTTTTGTCATATAATCATCTGCACCATTATCCAAACCTTCTACCTTATCCATTACATCATCTTTTGCTGTAAGCATTATAATAGGAATTCTAGATCCCGACTTTCTAATCTCCTGGCATACCTGTATTCCATTTAGTTCTGGTAGCATTACATCTAATACCACCAAATCTACACTCCCTGATAAAGCTTTTTCTAATCCGGTTCTACCATCACTTGCAATCTCTACTTCATAACCTTCGTGCTTTAATTCCAGCTCTACAAATCTTGCAATTTTACTTTCATCTTCTACTATGAGAATCTTTGCCATTCTTTTCTGCTCCCTTTCTTTTATAGCTTCCAACCCGGAAGGCGTTTTTGGCTTTATAGGATGCATTTTACTATAAAGCAAAAAAGAGTTGTTGCAATGCAACAACTCTTTTTCTTAGTCTAAAATATCCTTGACCGCTTTTACCACACTATTTGTTGTAATTCCAAACTTTTCAAATAGTGTGCCAGCTGGTGCAGAAGCACCAAAACTTTCCATTGTTACATAAGTCCCGTCCAGTCCTACATATTTTCCCCAGCCAAAGCTTGATAACGCTTCTACAGCTACTCTTTTACGACATTCTTTTGGTAAAACTTGATTCTTATATACCTCATCCTGTTGCTCAAATACGTCCATGGAAGGCATGCTTACTACACGAACTGCAACATTATCTTTTTGTAATATTTCTTTTGCTTCTAACGCTAATTGCACTTCTGAACCGCTTGCCATCAATATTACATCAGGACATGCCTTTTCACTATCTGATAAAATATATCCGCCTTTTAATGCGTCTTTTCCAGTTCCTGAAAGCTGTGGAAGATTCTGTCTTGTTAATACTAAAGCTGTTGGTGTATGTGCTGATGTCACTGCATAATACCAAGCAGCAGCAGTCTCTGCTGTATCAGCCGGTCTATATACTGTAAAGTTTGGAAGAGAACGTAACATAGCCAATTGTTCAATTGGTTCATGTGTTGGTCCATCCTCTCCAACTCCAATACTATCGTGTGTAAATACATAGGTTAGTGGCACACCCATCAAGGCCGAAAGTCTTGCCATTGGCTTTACATAATCTGAAAATACGAAAAATGTAGATACATATGGTTTTAATCCACCATGCAATGCCATTCCATTTCCAATTGCTGCCATAGCTAACTCTCTCACACCAAAGTGTAGGTTGCGCCCTGCATAATCCTTGGAAGAGAAATCACCCATATCGCTCATGTAAGTCTTGGTAGACGGTGCTAAATCGGCTGAACCACCTACAAATCCAGGAACATAATTCTTAATCTTATTTATTAACTTTCCTGAAATATTTCTAGTGGCATCTGCTTTATCTTCTACTGCCCAAAATTCTTCTGCTTGATCTAAGTCCGCTGCTATATTACCATTGTGCATCTTATCCCACAATTCTTTCATCTCAGGATAAGCCTTACAATAATCTGCAAACATATTATTCCAAGCTTCTTCTGCTTTTTGATTTTCTTTTACAATTTCATTGATATGATCATAAACTTCCTGAGAAACGTAAAATTCTTTATCTGGGTCCAAACCTAAATTCTCTTTCAATGCACGGATATTATCTACACCAAGTGGTTCTCCATGTGCACTTGCCTTACCTTCCTTGGCAGGACAACCATGTCCAATCTTTGTACGAACAGTAATCATAGAAGGTCTTGTAGTATCTGCCTTTGCTTCTCTGATCGCTTTACTAATCTCTTCTAAGTTATTACCATCTTCAACTACTAAGGTCTGGAATCCAAATGCTTCAAAACGCTTTCTTACATCTTCTGTAAAAGCAATATCTGTATCCCCTTCAATGGAGATCTTATTTGAATCGTATAATACGATTAATTTATCAAGCTTTAGAGTACCCGCCAACGAGAATGCCTCATAGGAAATTCCTTCCATCATACAACCATCTCCACCTAAAACATAAGTGTAATGGTCTACAACCGGATAACCTTCTTTGTTAAAACGAGCTGATAAATGTGCTTCTGCCATAGCCATTCCTACTGCCATAGCCATTCCTGCACCCAATGGTCCTGTAGTAGCCTCTACGCCTACTGTATGGCCATATTCCGGATGCCCAGGAGTCTTAGAACCCCATTGTCTGAAGTTCTTCATGTCATCCATGGTTAAATCCCCGTAGCCAAACAAGTGTAATAATGAGTATAATAAAGAGGAACCATGTCCACCAGATAGGATAAAACGATCTCTGTTTGCCCAGTTTGGATTTGTTGGATTATGTTTCATGTGTTTTGCCCATAATTCATATGCCATAGGTGCCGCACCAAGTGGTAAACCAGGATGTCCCGAATTTGCCTTCTGCACTGTGTCTGCTGCTAATGCACGAATTGTATTTACTGACATTACATCAATATTATTCATCATATTGTTCCTCCTAATTATAACTATTATTCTCGCTATCGCATAATTTAATCACATTATAAACCATTTTGTTCTAAAAATCCACGAAAAAGTTGGAATTATAATACTTTGATGTATTTGTAGAATAAACGCTTTATTTTTGAAGCATTTTTGTAAGTATTTATATGCAACTCTTGATACAAATTAGATACTTTTTCTACCTCTGTTGCATAAGGTTCCTTATTTCCAAATGCCATCTGGTTAATTACGGTCAATAAATGTTCCCATCTTTCAGGTTCAATTCCCCATGCCTCTTCGCACCTAGCTTCCAATAGCCATTCGCGTAAATTTTCCTCTTTTTTCTTGTACTTATTTGTCACAATCAGCTTGTCTATTTCTTTATAATAAAACAATATTTTCTTCTTAATATTTAAGGTTTTTTCCTGTTTATCCCTATACCTTAAAATGACATATCTACGCAGGAAGATTAAAACTACCATAACTATACTAACTATTATATACCCAATTATTTTTTTTATTTTTTCAATAATTGGTATAGTTAATTTTCTTATTGCCGGTTTTTTTGCATTTTTCTGGGTATTAGAGGCTCCTCCCGGCTGTCCTGTGGTCGTTGGCCGTTCTACATTTTGGTAATTTTCCTTGTTTGAAAAATCCAAGTTAGCTTCATATCCAGGCGTTACTTCTACTGGCACCCAACCAAATCCACTTACATAAACCTCTACCCATGCATGAGCACATTCATCCGTTAGTTCTACGTTAAGATAATCACCTTCAAATTTTGCAGATTTTAACAAAGAGGATTGCGCTACATATCCTTCTACATATCTTGCCGGAATCCCCATGGTTCGTAGCAAAAGCGTTGCAGAACTGGCATAATGTACACAATATCCTTTTTTATTATCAAATAAAAAGTATTCTACAAAATCTTTATCTTCCGGAACTGCTCCCGGACTCAGTGTGTAACTGGTTTCCTTAGATAAAAATTCTTTTACCAACATAACAGAAGATACCAGCTTTGCCCAGTCCTTATCCACATTATAATATATATCGTACATTTCCAACCAGTCTGTTTGACAGTCGTCTTCAAATGCCCAATCCTCTTTTTTCTGTTCTACAATACTTTCTATGCTTCCTTTTATACTTTCAGGAACTTGCGTATAATTTTTTTTCACGAAGCTTTCATAGGATTGTTCTTCTATATATAACTTTTGTATCCTTTGTAAGGTTTCAATAAAGACTTTCGCATCTACCTTACTATAAGCATCTAATTCTAAATATATTCCATCAAAAACTTCAGAACCCTGTGAACTTTCGAAAATATTCAGATGCTCTCCCAAGGTAAGTCCACCTAAGTTACCAGTGTCTACCTGCATAATATCTTTTCCACTTTTTTCCTTGTACTCGTCACACAAATTTTTCATTATCTTTTTGTAGTTCTTTGCCCAATTCTCCTCTGAAAAATTTGATGATTGTAAGCTTATTTTATCTTTCCAATTTGTAACTACATTCCATGAATACAATCCCTTATTTTTTCTTCTTGTATGATAAAGTTTTCCATTTTTTTCATATAATAAATTTCCATAAGTATTGTAAGGTGTAAACATTGTACCATAGGTTTCTTTTACATTATCCACTACCATTGTCTTCGTTTCTCCCTCTTTTTGCAATGGATTTTCACCTGTATACATTTTCTCATACAAAGAATAATCTATCTGTTGCTTATTGCTATGAACAGCTTCACCTAAATCTAATAAGGTTCTGTAGTAATGATACATTGCCCCCGTGTAATCCTCCGTAGATAATTCACTAATATCCTCTAAACGCTCCTTTTCATTTTGCGCGCTTTTTGACAAGCCTAACCACTGATTATCTTCATAACCACTTCCTATGTATCCACGTAGATATATAGTTGATAATTCACTTCCTTGTATTTTAAGCTTTATCATGGTATCACCACTATACTCTATCTTATCAACTTCCTCCAGTTCTCCAAAGCTAATACCTCCGCTAACACTTCCCCGGCTAAAGGTTCCTCTTATAAAATCATCAAAGGTATGACGCAAACCATCCTGAATGGCAATTTTTAAACTCTTGTCTTTTGTAAATACCTTATATTCCTTTTCTGAAAAAGCATTTACAAAGATGAGGGTACAAATACCAATCAGTATGATTAAATATATGGCTACCTTACCTTGAATTATTTTTAGATTTTTTCTATTCTTTTCTCCTCGTTTTCTCTTGCCACTTCTACTTGCAATATAAGCTAAGATCAAAAAAACATAAGCAAGTAAATATTTAAAGTCGGCTGTATATCCCACTATCTCAGGAGAAAATACATATATCCCTGTTATAACAGCTAACCAGAAGGTAGATAGCTCATTTTTTACAATACAAAAAATAAATCCCCAGAAAAACACGGACATATATATTAAAAATATACTTGTGTCCAATATCTCCTGGCTACTGCTTACTTCATATTGTGTTAACCCAAACCCATAATAGTAGGAAATGTGTTTTACCAGTACATTTAATACAATCGCCATACCTTCCGCGATTCTTTTTCGATAATGAAATCCCACGTAGGCATATATACAGCTCTCCACAACCAGTAGAGGTAGCGTTCCTTTCTTTAAGGAAAAGGTAAAATAAAATACGATTCCTATTAGTGATACTGCTATTAGTATTATTTTTGCATTAACTTCTACCTTTACTCCACTAACAAAACTCATTAGCATAACATAGGAAAGAAGAATTGCAAAAACCATTTCCAACCCATAAAACAACAAAGAATAATCCCGTTTTTTCTGATAAGACACCGCAATATTCTCTTGGAAAATCACGCCACAATCTCTTTCTTCTAATTCTTCACGCATATATCTTTCTCTCCATCATTTTCCAATTCTCTTTCTTCTGTTTCTCCAACTCCTGCACGAATTACCTGTTCCACCATGAAACCAATGTCTTCTATCTTCTTAATCTCACTAAGCTCTGTATACTCCCCAGTAGGATTATACCAACGAACCTTGTGTACCAAATGATTCATAAGTAAAGTCCATGAGGTATTTACTAACTCCTCCAGCTTTTCATCGTACCAATCATAAGTACACTCTCCCCTTGGACACAACATAGAAAAATCAATGATCCTCTCATCATCTGACTCTTCCCCATATTCTTTTATCATTATCTGCTTCTTTTTAGATGACAGTTTCCAGTGTATTCTTTTGGGATGGTCTCCCTGCTTATATTCCCTAATTCCAATTACTTCACTGACATCCTCTCCTTTTTCATTTCTAGGATTAAACTGAATTTCCTGCTCATCTTCTTTTAATACATCTTTGTACTCTAAGGCTTCAAACTCCGGAATTACTAACACTTCTACTGCATCAGTAATTGGAATTTTAACTGAAAATATCCCAAAATAATCATAAATTTTCACCTGCTCCCATGAAAATTTTAAAAGACCACAATGAATAGCATGAAAATTCATCTTTATCTTTTGTTGCCCCATGCTGTCCGCTCTACATAGCATCTCTTTTTTTTCATAATCCTTATCAAGACAATGCTTATACTTTATGGCAAACTTTCCAATACTTACCGGAAAAATACTTCCATTTTTTATGGTCGCTTCTACAAAGAAATGCTCTCCCATTTTTACTACCTTTGCCGAGGCCCCTACCTGCATATGTACATGCTTTTTCCAAACCAACAATACCAAACTAGTCAATAAAGGTACTATTACAATAAGCCACCATATTAACAAGGTTATATATTGGTCGTACATAATGGCATGATATCCACCTACAATAAGGAATATTCCATATATACACCTATTCTTTAACATTATTTTCCCTTTCTTTTTGTATACTCTTTACCTTCAAGTTACTGTTGCTTTGTAACGCGTGAACCAGAAGCTGACCTGTTGCGTTTCTTTTCTCTAACCAGTAACATTTTTGCTATATTATGATAAGCTTGGTTTGGGAACAAGACCTTTTATTTCTTCTAATATTTTTTCTGCCGACTCATGACTCATTTTCGCTTTCTGGCTTAATACCAAACGATGGGCTGCTACGTCTATAAACACCTCTGATACATCCTCCGGTGTAACATAATCTCTTCCCTTCATAAATGCATTGGCTTTTGACATACATAAAAGAGACAAGCTTCCTCTTGGACTTACCCCTAATTCTATTAGAGGATGATTCCTTGTAGTGGTACAAAGATTGGTGATATAGGCATAAATGTTATCATGTACATGTACCTCTTCCACCATTTTCTTTAATTCTATTAATCCCTGTATATCTAATACCTGTTGTACCCGATCTAGAGGATTTACTTTATGACGTTCCTTTAACATACGCATTTCCTGCTCCGGTGCGGGATACCCCATTCCTATCTTAATCATAAAACGGTCTAGTTGTGACTCTGGTAACATCTGCGTTCCAATTGAATTAATAGGGTTCTGGGTTGCTATTACAATGAAAGGCTTTGGAACCTCTCTGGTTTTTCCATCCACACTTACGTTTCCCTCTTCCATTACCTCTAGCAATGCTGACTGCGTCTTTGATGAAGTACGATTGATTTCATCAGCTAAAAACAAATTACACATTGCAGCACCTGGTTTATATTCCAATTTATTTTCACTGTTTAATACGGAAAAACCAACTACATCGCTTGGAAGAACATCCGGTGTAAATTGTACTCTTCGATAATCTAACAGCATTGCCTTCGAAAAACAAAGTGCCATTGTGGTTTTTCCCACTCCAGGAATATCTTCAATTAAAATATGTCCCCCTGCAAGTATGGCAGTCATTACCTTTCGTATAATTTCTTCCTTTCCTACTACAACATTTCCTACCTCTGTTAATACTTTTTCCAACTTTTCCTTATACTGACTCATTTTTGTCTCCTCTATAATTTTATAACTTTTATTTTTTCATTTCCTGCTATATCTTTCCCATAAATGGTTATATACTTATTATTTTTTGTACTTTTCTTTGTTAAGGTTTTCTTTGCCTTTTTTACATCTCTTGCGATTGTTTTTCCATTTCCATTTCGAAAATAGGCCTTCCCTTTCTTTCCATAAGCATAAGCTACTATATCTATACCTGCTTGGGCATCCTCTGCAGTTATATTATACTTATTTTTTTTCTTTTTTACTGTAAGCTTGGGAGCTTTTTTATCTATTGTTACGGAAATATTCTGAACAACTTCATTCCCTGCCTGATCCTTTACATAAAAAGTGTAACTTCCGCTACTACTTACAGTAACAATATTTCCATTTACCAATGTGCCCACTCCACCAAAGTAAAAGTCTTCTTCCGTCTTATTGCCTTTTTGATAATACACTCCTGCAATACCTGCAGTCCCCTCATCATAGGTTTCTACGTATATTTTTCCACCGTAATTATTACAATATAGTTTACTAATCACTGGTGCCAAAGTGTCCGTTTCTAATTCAAAAATGGCATCTACCGCATTTTTTGCGCTGACCATTCCACCTGTACTCACTTTTCCTTTTTGTACTTTGTCAAGCTTTTTGGTATGATTTAATATAGCTGCCTTTACTGTTGCAGGATATGTCTTTTCGTCATAGGTATACAACATAGCAGCTACTGCACTTACCATAGGCGCTGCCATAGACGTTCCGGAAAAATAGCCATAGCCACCCACAACTGTACTATAAATATTGCCACCGGGAGCCAAAATCTCCACTTCATCTCCATAGTTTGAAAAGAAAGACATATTTCCATCCCAATCCAGTGACCCCACTGAAATTACATTATCCAGCTCCTTACAATAACAAGCAGGGGTATAATGAATCTCATCACAGCTTTTTCCATCATTTCCCACTGCTGTCACAAATAAAACACCTGAGGAAGCTATGATATTTTTTAATGCACCATCTTGCGCTACGCCTGTTTCCCCACCCCAACTGGCATTTATAACAGATGCATTCATGGATATAGCATAACGTATTCCTTTTATTATCATAGCTGTACTGGTGGTGCCATCCATTCCACCAAGTATCTTTACCGGTAAAATCTTCACATTTACATTACTTGCCACTCCAGCAATTCCTATCTGGTTATTAGCTGTAGCTGCAATGGTACCTACACAGTGTGTTCCGTGGTCATCATTATCTAGTTGATTACTATTTCCCTTTTTATTGTAGGAACAAATTGTATTATCATTATTGTAAAAATCCCAACCATATACATCATCTATAAATCCATTTCCATCGTCATCAATGGAATTTCCCTCAATTTCTCCCGGATTCTTCCACAGACATTCCTGCAAATCTTCATGGTTATTGTCCACCCCAGTATCCAATACAGCTACAATTACTTCGTTATCACTTGTATAAGTATCCCAAGCTTCCTTTGCGTCCAAATCCATGTCCTTTAATGCTTGTATAATATCTCCTTTTTCGTTTTCCATACGAATTGTTCCATCATTATACAGTCCCCACTGTTTTTCAAAATAGGCATCATTGGATTCTCCGGATACGTCCATAACAGAATATTCATAGTTTGGCTGTACCGATA
Source organism: Lachnospiraceae bacterium (assembly GCA_017399885.1). Classification (GTDB taxonomy): domain Bacteria; phylum Bacillota; class Clostridia; order Lachnospirales; family Lachnospiraceae; genus CAG-411. The sequence continues at coordinate 1,125 of JAFQAU010000155.1, read as the reverse complement.
AAACATCCTTCCTGTTTTCTAAATTTCTCATTAATTTTCCAAATGTTTCTTTGGAATCAGCTTCTATCTGCCAGTACTCTTCTGTTAACTGCTCCACCTGACACCCTTTGTAGTAAAATTCTTTTGCTGATTGTTCTTTCCTCTCTACGATTACCTGATAGGTATTAGCCTTTTCATATTCACTGTAATCTTGTTTCTTCTCTTCCCCTTGTATAGGCATACTGCTAAAAATATTACCAATATACGTCATACAAAGTATTACTGCTATCCTTTTTCTAATCTTTTTCATCCTTATTCTCTCTTTCTTTATTGATTAAACAACCGTTTACCATTATATCACAACTTATATTATCTACCAATCTATTCTTTCCTTCTAAATTTCAGTAACTATTTTCTCTTAAAGACTATAATTTTTTCTTTATTGGACGCATTTTTCTATAAAGATTAGGGTGTCAAAAGCACATAACCTAAATTGCACTTGTCAAATTGCACAACAATAAGATAACAATTTGCAGATGGTGTCCGTGCCAGACAAACACAAGCTTTTGACACCCTAATCCTATAAAGCAAAAAAGACATATATCCAATCCCCCAATTGAATATATGTCTATCCTGTATATAAAGCACCTACATTCATTAGTAATACAATCCAGTTCTCTCACACATGCTATCACAATAAACTATAGCATCCTGCATAACTAAATTGTAATTACTGTCACCTTCCTTATTAAGACCCTCATGTAACAAATCATAAAGCTCATGACGCAACTGCTCCTTCTCCGAACAGGAATCTAAAATTTGTTGTGTCATTGTTTATCATCCCCTTTACCTCATATCGACATTATACCACATAATTTTTATTTTGTACACAAAAACTTTATTTTTTTATTTTTTTTCGTTTTTGTGATGTTTTAATTTGTAAACTTTTCTTAATCTGAACAGAAAGAGGCTCGTGCATGCTTTTGCTTTATAGGACGAACTTTTCTATAAAGGAACAAAGCGTGCAAGCACGCTCCGCGACATTACACTTTCCCAATGTGCTTGCACGCTTTGCCGCGCCGAATTTGGTACGCAGTACATCTTCCAAACAAATTCGTGCGCATCCTTGCGGGGCGTTTTTTGCTT